>CAZEXO010000006.1:0-1074 GCA_964516545.1 uncultured Melioribacteraceae bacterium | reverse complement strand
GGAAATGATAGGTAATAATTCATATTGCGAATTGTTAATTGATCATGAAAATGATTTATGGCTGGGTTCTGATTCGGGTATTTACAGAATAACACTGGCAAATGAATTAACCAAATGGAATAACGGGGAAAAATAAATGCTGAACATGTCGCATGAAAGATTGAATGAGATAAAAAATAATTTCAGAGGAAAAAAAATTGCTGTCATCGGCGACTTAATGCTTGACGGATATTATTGGGGCGATGTCAGCCGTATTTCACCTGAAGCGCCCGTTCCGGTTATTGATGTAGATGAAGAATTTTTCCGATTCGGCGGAGCGGCAAACGTGGCGTTAAACCTGCTTAAACTCGAGGCAGTTCCTCTGCCCATCGGTGTTATCGGAAATGACAACGATGCTAAAATATTCAACTCGCTTATTTCCGAAGCCGGAATTTCGTCAGAAGGAATTATAGTAGACTCAAGCAGACCGACTACTACCAAGACAAGAGTTATCGGCAGCAACCAACATCTTGTTAGAATTGACAAAGAGAAAAAAACTTACATTAGCGAATCCACGCAATCAGAAATTCTGAACCAGTTTAAAAAACATATTGACCAGTTAGACGGAATCATACTCCAGGATTATAATAAAGGTGTTCTTACTCCGGAAATTATTTCAGAAACTATCAAACTGGCTAACAGCAAAAAAATAGTTGTTACAGTTGATCCTAAATTCAAAAACTTCTTCGAATATAAAAACACGACCGTCTTTAAACCGAACAAAAAAGAAACCGAGGACGCTCTTGGAATGAGCCTAACTTCAAAAGAAGATATTCTTTTTGCTGGAAAAACTCTTTACGAAAAACTGAATGCGAAATATATTTTAATTACGATGGGTGAAAAAGGAGTGGCGTTGTTTGAAGAAGGTAAATCGGTAAATCATATTCCCACAAAAGCCCGTAAGGTCAGAGACGTATCAGGCGCGGGCGATACTGTTATTGCTACATTAACGCTTGCATTATCAGCCGGAGCCGAAATTTACGAAGCAGCTTATCTTGCAAACTATGCGGGCGGACTCGTCTGCGAAGAGGTGGG
>CAZEXO010000005.1:25362-50700 GCA_964516545.1 uncultured Melioribacteraceae bacterium | reverse complement strand
CGGAACGCCTGCTTCACCGGCAACTGCTCTTGCCAATAAAGTTTTTCCTGTTCCGGGAGGTCCTAACAAGAGCACGCCACGAGGAATTTTTCCCCCAAGTTTTTGAAACTTTGTCGGCTCTTTCAGAAACTCAATGATCTCCTGTAACTCCTGTTTTGCCTCATCTGCACCAGCCACATCCTGGAAAGTTACTTTAATGGCGCTTTCGGAAATTAATTTTGCCTTACTTTTACCGAAATTAAAAATTCCACGTTGACCGCCTCCGCCGCCCTGCATTCTGCGCATGATTAAAACCCAGGCAAAGATTACTAATACCCAGGGTAAAAATCCGATAAGAACTGTCATCCATTCATTCGATTCATTGTCGAATGTATATTTTATGTTTTTCGCTTTCCAAATTTTTTCCTGTTCGGCAATAATCGGTTCGATGATAATTACCGAAAATACTTTTATCGGTACATAGGAATCATTAATTTTTTCCTGCACTTCAGCAGCGAGTTCGCCTTCAAAAGTATAATCATTTATATCAGATTTAAGAATGCTCGCTTTTACAATCATGTCTTCATTTAAAAACTTCTCATACATATCAAAAGGAATTTTAACCGGAGCTGCGCTTCCTGTTTTCATCAACTGCATAATTATTACAGCGGCAATGATGACAGCTCCCCAGCTAAAAACCGTTTTAATAATTCTGGACCAGTCAAAATCACCGTCAGGTTTGTTTTGATCATTATTTTTCTTTTTATCTTTAAGGGGTCTATCCATATATAAATTCCTAATAATTAATTTGCACCTGAGAGTATTTATTCACTCAGAACATAAATAGATTTTAAGTTTCTATACTTCTGAGCATAATCCAGGCCGTAGCCGATTACAAATTCATTCTCAATTTCGAATCCAATATAGTCAATTTTGACATCATATTTAAGACACTTGGGTTTAACCAGCAGCGAGGCAACCTTTATACTCGCCGGATTGTAGGACCCCATGAGTTTTTCGATGTAACTTATCGATAAACCTGTATCAACAATATCTTCAACAAGAATCACATGCCTGTCATTAATATCCGCGTTAAGTTCTTTCAATAATTTTACATTTCCCGATGATATTTTTTGATCGCCGTAGCTCGAAAGTTTGTAAAAATCTATTTCACAATTAACGGAGACATGTTTTATCAGGTCGGACAGAAATATGAATGATCCGTTAAGAATGCCTATAAAAATCGGTAGTTTTCCCTTGTAGTCTGCTGAAATTTGTTCGCCGAGTTCTTTTACCCGTGATTGAATCTGTTCCGAAGTAATCAGGGGAATAAACCTTTCATTTCCTATTAAAATGTCCGCTTTCCCGTTGTTGTTTATTTCATCCATAATTTTCCCACTCGTTTAGTTTCATTTGTAATTTTATATCTGTTGTCGAGTCTTAAACCAACAACCCACACAATATTGTTCCGATTCTCTACAATGAGTTGTTCTTTTTTTTTGAAGGAAGATACTTTCCGGTCTATTAAAAATTCCGAAATATTTTTTTTGCTTTTTCTTCCAAGAGGCACAAAATTATCTCCTTTCCTCCAATAACGAACAACAAAACTGGCGTCGGTATCATCAAGGGAAAAATACTCGGTTTTTCCGTCCGGTTCAGTTTGTTTAACAAACTTGTTTACCTCTTCGATACCAATTTCTACACCGTTAAAATAAACTTTCTCGCCCGGTTTTAAGATGAGTTGTACTTCAGCCTCAATAGGAGAATTTTGGTAGATAATAATCGATTTCCTTTCTCTGATAGCTTGATAATTTTCCGTCAGGTCAGTTATAGTTCCGGGCTTTGAGCCGATCAGGTCATACATCTTTAAAAAATCAGTGTGAGAATAAGAAATTTTCAGGTGATCTTCGAAGCATTTCTGGAAGAGTAACCCTAACAGATTTTTCCTGTCGATGTCGATTCGCGAAACCGAAATTTCCACTTTGTTATTATCTGTAACTACCACGTTATTCCATAGTTCATTCACATATGAATCCACGAAGCGGTTTGTCTCTTTTAGAATATATGAACTTCTGAATAATGCATTATCAAGCGATGGGTTGATTACTTTTTTCAGGAGCGGGATAATTTCATTGCGGATAAAATTCCGTTGGTAATCATTTTGCAAATTAGTTTCATCAACACGATAGTTGATCTTTCTCTTTTTTAGGTATTCTCTGATTTCTTCTGAGGAAAGTATCAGCAGCGGTCGAATAATTTTTCCCCGCTGAAAAGGAATTCCCGCAAGACCTTTTGAGCCGCTTCCTTTTAGCAGATTCAACAGAATTGTTTCTGAGTTATCACTTTTATTATGAGCGGTTACAATTTTATCCGCATGGATTAAATTCGCGTATTTTTCTAATTCCTTATACCTAACAATTCTGGCGCCCTCTTCAACAGAAATTTTATTCTTTACGGCAAAAACTTTAACATCCTTTTTCTCGCTGAAAAAATTAATCTTCAGATCTTTGCACATATTCCTGCAGAACTCTTCATCATCGTCAGCATTTAAATTCCGGAGACAATGATTCAGGTGAAAAGCAGCCAAGTCGGTTTTATAAAGTTTTTTATACTTATTAAAAAATGTGAGTGCAAAAACTGAGTCGGGTCCGCCGCTAAGCGCAATAAGTATTTTTTCTCCTGGAAGGATAAGTTTTTCGCGGTTGATAAATTTTATTACTTTTTGTTCAAGACTTTTCATTTACATTTCATTTTACAAGACTAATTAAAATATCATCGCCAATCTGTTCGCATCCGTTCAGCTTTAATTTAAGAGCATTTCTAATGGATGATACGCCTATGTTTTCAACAACGCTCAAACCCATCCCGAGTAGTTTCGGACTCATAAACAGCAATACTTCGTCGTATAATTTATTTTTTATAAATTCTGAAAAAGTTCTGCTGCCGCCTTCAACAAGAACCGAAGTAATATTTTCGGCAAATAATTTTTTCATCAGCGCTCGTAAATTTAAGTCGCCGTTATTCATAAGAGGGATATCCAGTAATTTCACTCCCTTTCTGATCAGTTTTTCACTTTTCCGGTTTTTCAGGTTTATATTGGTAATCGAGGTTACAATAATATTATTCTCCGGTGATTTCTGCATCAACTTACAAGTGAAGGGTATTTTCAGGCGCGGATCAATGACTACTCTTTTGGGATCCCGTCCTTCAACAAGTCGGACATTTAATTCCGGGTCATCTTTTAATACGGTATTTTTTCCGACCAGAACTGCATCATAAAATGCTCTCAACTCGTGAACCCGGCATCTTGAATCAAGACTTGAGATCCACTTCGACTGACCTTTTTGATCGGCAATTTTACCATCTAATGTTAGAGCAATTTTTAATGTAATGTAAGGTCTTTTCTCAGAAAGCGATTTGAAATAAAATTTATTTAGTTCTGTGCAATCCTTTTCAAGAACACCTACTTTTGTTTCAATGCCGCTGTTTTTAATTTTTTCTATTGACTTGCCCATTATTTCGGGGTGAGGATTCGTAGTGCCGTAAACTACTTTTGAAATGTTAAGTTCCTTTAGCTGTAGGACGAAATCATCCAGAGAATTTTGTCCCGGTCCAGATTCAATATTTGAATAAAGAATTGATCCCGCTAAATTTTCTTTTGAGCTGGCAATGGCGAATTGTTCAGCTGAATTATTATTTTCTTTATCAGAATAACCTGCACCAACAATTTTTCCTTTTTTGACAAATAAAACACCCGATAAAGGGCCGGGGCTTACATTACCTTTGCCCTTTTTTGCTAACTCAATAGCAATTTTAATATAAGATTCTTCCGTCAACTTACTCTATCTTGAGAATTTCAAATTTGATCAATCCAGCCGGTACTTTCGCTTCAACTACTTCTCCCTCTTTCGCGCCCATCAATGCAGAGCCGACAGGAGATGTTACCGCTATTTTACCTTTTTGAAGATCAGCTTCTTCCGGCGAAACCATAATATAAGTAAATGTTTTATTCACTTTTAAGTTCTTTACTGTTACCTTCGATAGAATATGTACCTCTCCGTCAATAAAAGATGAACTATCAACCACCCTGGCTTTGGAAAGCAATTCTTCCAGCTTACTGATTTTTAATTCGAGCAATCCCTGTTCTTCTTTGGCAGCATCATATTCAGCGTTTTCCGATAAGTCTCCATGCGATCGCGCTTCAGCAATTCTTTGAGCCATACCTTTTCTTCCATTTGTCTTAAGTTCTTTTAGCTCGTTTTCAAGCTCTATTAACCGTTCTTTGCTAAGGTGTATAATATTCGACACAATCTACTCCCAACTGGTTTTGATAAAAAAAATATGCCACCGCTTCCGCAGTGGCACATCGCAATCTAAGAAAAATATTTTTAGTTTTCAACAACTCAATTAAATCAATTACAATCCGTAACCGGGTGAAATCCGATAATTCAGGACTCTGATTCCAGCACTCTGCATACTGACTTGAAATTGCAATATGAACATACTTTTTGTTCGCGATCAGGAAGATTCGATAAATTAAACTTGCCTGATGAAATTGAGTTAACATATTCCTCAATTCTTTCCATCAGGGATTTGAACAACTTTTCATTCAGCTCTTCGTAGTTTTCTTCTTTCTTTCTTGTAAGTTTTATCTGATTCTTCCCAAAATTATCCCTAGCAAATTTCAAGGAATAAATAAACATCTGTCCAGGAGAAACTTCCAGCGATAAATTGTTTTTCAACGTCTCACGAACGGCGAAAAGATACAGCGGTAATTGTAAATACAAACCGTTTTCTATCTCCGGTAAAGTTACTTTTTTTGAACCGGTTTTATAATCAACAACATTGAAAAAACGTGAATCGTCCGACATTTCAATTCTGTCTATCTTACCCCGCATATTAACATCACCGACTTTTATGGGCTCCTCGGAAAATAATTCCGGATCAGAATGTTTTCCCCGATTACGCCCGAAAGAAGCTTCGAAATATTTCGGTGAAAATCCGCCGGCATTCTCTTTCTCATTCATAAGATATTTATGGAGAATACCCTCGTTTTCATCCTCAGGTAAGCCGAATAATTTTTCTTTTTCATAAAAGCCGACAGAATCTTCCGTTCTCAGTTTTTGATATTCAAGGTGTGTTATATCGAATAATTTTTCCTTAGTTCGTTCAAATGTCTGATTGTCACAATTGCGTAAATCGATTTTCTCCTCTCTGAGCCAGACAGAGAAAAGAAAAAGTATTTTGTGAAGAAGATTTCCGAACTCAACAGCTTCAATATCTTCGCTTGGTTCTTCGAATGGAGTCAAACCGAGAACTGTCTCCACGAAATACCTGAAGGGACACGACGCATATTTTTCTAACTGAGAAGCTGAATATATTTTTGATCTGAACTCACTCAGAGTCTTTTCACTTTCAGCCGACATTTTATATTCTTCCGTAACTTCAATCCCCGAATCAGGAATCAAAAATCCTGAAAATAACTTTTTCTCTTCAGGGGAGATATTTCCTGAAATTACCGCGAGGGCATTCTCAAATTCTGCTGGATTTCTTTTGATGATTTCACCGACTTCTTTTTTCTTCCCTGATTCGTCATCAGACAAGTTATTATTTCCTGAGAGGAAAAATTCCTCTTTTGAAAAGACAAATTTTTCAAGAGACTCAGGATTCAGTGATTGAGTTGAGAATGTCTTCCTAAAATCCCTGAGAAATGTTGATTCATTGAGTTCGCGCAGCGAGTCGCTTCCGGGAAAACTGAAATATATTTTTTTTCTCCATGTTGAAAGCGCCTGGTAAAATAAATACCGTTCCTCGTTCAGTCTGATCTCTTCGCCTTTGCGGAATGATCCCGAAAAAAATATTTCCGGATTGTATCGCGTTGGTAATTCACCATCGTACATACCGGCAATAAATAAATAATCGAATTTCAATCCTCTTATTTCATCAAGTGAAGTTACGAGAACACCGAAGGATGATTTTTCTTTAATGTTAAATCTGGAGCCTTTACAGGCGGTTCTGATCTGATCGAGAAAATAAGTAATGTTGTATTTTTTAGATTTACCTTCGTCAGATTCGATTAACCGAAATACTTCGGTTACGGCTTTGATAAATGCTGTTAATCCTTTAATGTTTTCTTCAGTTTTGTTTCCGCCGATTGAAAGAATATTCTGAGGAATTTTCACCTTAACTATCAGTTTATTCAGTTCGCTGAGAAAATTATCAATGGTCATTTCTTTTTTGAACGGTTCCAGAATTTCGGCAACAGAATTAATATTCTGCAAAGCCGACTGGTACCTGTTTCTCACTGATGAGGAATATTCATCATCATAAAAATCCGTGGATAACCCTGTATTTATTGACCTTTGCCAATTTTCCAATCCCGAAATAATTTTTAGTTTGCTCGCTGTCTGCATTAGGTTGCTAAGATCAAGATTTTCAAGAGTGATAAAATGATTACTCAAAGCCCGGAATAAATTTTTATAAAAATATCTTGTCTCAACTATTTCCAGTAAATTTACAATTGCTACAACAGGCATTGAATTATCAAGATTTATCCTGTCGGTTAAATTCAGTGGAATTCCGAAAATTTCAAATTTATCTCTAATCTGAGAGGAATAATTTTTTACAAGATTAAATCCCACGCATATATCTCCGGGGTCAACATTTTCAAAAAGAATAAGTCTCTTTATTTCTTTAGCTATCGCGGTTATTTCGTTATCACGATTTTTTGCCTCAATAACGATAATATCTTTTTCGAACTCCCGATTCAGTTTGTTCTCATCCGAGACAAAAAGATTTCCGCGGAGGTAATCAATAAATTTATTCACTGTTGACTGGTCGTTTCCTGGAATTGCTCTGAAACCTCTTTTCACCAACCGGTGATAACTTTGATCTATGTGCCCGAAAATTGCGGGGTTCTTCTCGTAATAATCAAAGCTGATAAATATTTTTATTCCCTCAATCATACTTAATCGGGAAATAATTTCCGATTCAGGATTTGTAAACTCGTTGAAGCCATCAAAAAATACCGCCTCAACATTCATGTAATATTTTTCAAAAGACTGGCTTAATAATTCTTTGTCACAAGACAACAATTCATCATAGATATCGCCAATTTCAAAAGCCTTAAGCTCCTTACATTTTTTGCTAAAAAGATCGTAGATAGCGGCAATATCGTGCGCTTTCTCTTTTTCACTTAAGTCGCTGTTTTCCACCTCACGCTTAAGATGTTCAGGTGAGACTCCGTTTTTCTTATACTCTGAAATTACATTACTGATTCTGTCAAGCGTTCCGAACGGCAGGTTTTTAAATGAAGAAAAATAACGGAGTTTTACTTTCTCGCTGCATTGTCTTATTAAAACTGATTTCGCCCCCTCGCTCAATAAAGAAAATATTTCCACCTCGGATAACAGCTTTTGTGATAAGGTGCTGATCGTTTCCACATTCAGATTATCAACTGTGCCTGAAGGCGAACGACTTATTAATTCTTTTTTTACTCTACGTAATTTTCTGTTTGTTGGAACAACGAGCAGAAACTTCTGAAAATTTTCCTGCCGGACGTAGTTATCAATCATACTTATAAAATCAACCGATGCAATATTTTCTTTTGTAAGTATCACAACTTCTCAATCAGCTCTTTATAACCGCTTCTTATTTGTTTGTTTAGATTCAGGTTTAGGAGTTTCACCAGTTCTTTGAATCTTCTTTCAGCATTTTCTTCGCTGTCAATTACTTTTGTTTCCAGCTCAATAAATTTCCCCAGATTTTCAACTTCATCAAGATGAATCCTTGTGTTATCGTAAATGAATAATTTTCTCTTTTTATTCACAACGATTTTTTCAGTCATTAAATCAGATAAATACTTACGCGGGTTATCACCTTCCAGTTTAAGTAATTCGTAATTACTCCACCGGTTATCCGCGTTTTCATCCCGTAAATATTTTATAAGAAAATATTCATCATTTTCAATTCTCAATTTCACTTTCATATTTTTATTTTCGTAATAAACATCAGACTGTTCAAGTTCTTTTATTTTTTTTACTCCGAGTTCGCTCAGTGTGTCTAAGATGTTATCAAACTTATCAAGTTGAATTTTAACTTCAAGATTTTTCGGCATGAATTTTTCCCGATTTAGTTATGGGACAGAACATTTTACAAAGATTGGTTGTTAATGTGGCTTAAAGTTACAATTTTTCGGAATAGCTTGAAAATCACGTAGTCATGATATAGATAAATAATAGCATTGATTTTTTGAGATAATTACCTAATATTTGACCACGATAAGGATGGGCAGTAACATGAAGAAAATATTGTTGTTTATGATTATTCTCAGTTCAATCAGTTTCGGGCAAAAGATTGGACAATTCGCTCCGGAAAAGTCACCGGAGGTTTTTCCGGATAATTCCTGGGGCGTTGATATTATGTTTGGTGACGGCGGCTTTGGGCTGGGATCTTTTTTCCGCAAGAGTATCTCAACAAACCTTACGGGATTTGTTGATTTTTCAATATCCGAATCAAAAGACGAGCGCGAAGTTGAGTATGTTGATTATTTCGGTAATACATTTACACTGGGAAAAGAGAATCGCGTTTTTATTTTTCCATTAAATTTTGGTGTTCAATACAGACTTTTTACTGAATCAATTACTGATAATTTGCGTCCTTATATCAGCCTGGGTGTTGGTCCCAGCCTTATTCTCACAACTCCTTATAAGTACGAGTTCTTCAAATCCTTTTCATATGCCGAGTCAAAAATTGCAGCCGGCGGATACGTGGGATTCGGAGCTAATTTCGGTTTGAGTAAAAGTAATTTGCTTGGGATTAATTTTCGTTATTACATAATTCATCTCTTTGATGAAGGAGTTGAAAATATGACCGGGCGTTACCGGACCGATTTACAACATTTTTATCTTTCACTGAATCTTGGAATAATGTATTAAAATTTGCTGGAAAAGTTTTTTAAAGGTGCATCATTGTGCACCTTTTTTATTTCTTCCATTTTATTGTGCAGCCAATCGTGAACGTTTCAGGTGTTGAGATTTTTTTTCCTTCAATTAATTCAAGAATCGCATTTTCAAGATATCTCTCTTTCACATTTTCGGGTTCTTTCCAGTTGTCGTCTATTTTTCCATGAAAAACTAACTCATAATTATTGTTCAGCAAAAAAACCTCGGGAGTGTGAGTTGCACCGAACGAAGTCGCTACTTGTTGTGTCTCGTCGCGGAGGTAAGGAAAATTAAATCCTTTTTCCTTCGCGCGAATTACCATCTGATCAAATGAATCTTCTTCAGAATAATAAAGATCATTAGAATTAATAACGAGGAATTGAACGGCATCTTTATATCTGCTTTGTAAATCTATCATTCTTTGTTCATAGGCTTTTACGTAGGGACAATGATTGCAACTGAATATCACCACAATTCCTTTTTTATCCTGAAATTGATTTAATGAATAAAAAACACCATCAACTCCCGGTAGACTAAAATTTTCAACTCTAGAACCTAATTGTAATTTTTCTGTTGCCATGTTTATCTCCTTTTCCGGACTAAACAGTCATTCTCAAAATATAGTTACGAAAATGAAAAATTTTCTTCTTATTTTTTTACAGCTATTTATGAAAGGAATAATTTTGCTTCAGAAAAATATGATCGATGAAATATTCAGGAAGTATGACAAATACAAAGAAAAAACTTTTTCAGTAAAAAGGATTGATCATAAAAAACTCATATCACAACTGAAACTCTTTTCCCAAAAAGAAATTTTTACACTGGAGTTGGCCGGTAAATCTGTTGAAGAACGTGAAATTTATCTTTGCAGAATTGGAAAAGGTCCGGTAAAAATTTTAGCCTGGAGCCAGATGCACGGCGACGAAAGCACTGCGACGATGGCATTAATTGATCTTATTAATTTCTTCACTGCCGATGATGAATTTAATGAGATTCGGGAAAAAATACTGAACAGAATTTCTTTCTACTTTATTCCAATGCTGAATCCTGACGGCGCTGTTAGATTCCGGCGTTATAACGCGGCAGAGGTTGACCTCAATCGTGACGCCTTAAGATTGCAATTTCCCGAATCACAAATTCTTCACAAAACGCGTGAAAAAATCCAGCCCATGTTCGGGTTCAATCTACACGATCAGAGTCAGGAATATTCGGCGGGACTGAATAAAAAACCGGCTGTTATTTCTTTCCTCGCGCCGCCCTTTAATTATGAAAATGAAATAAATGACGTCCGGGAAAGAGCCATGAAACTTATCGCTGCAATGGCGCAAAAACTTTATGAAGTTATCCCAAACCAGATTGGAAGATACAGCGATGAGTTTGAACCACGGGCTTTTGGCGACAATTTTGTAAAACGCGGAACAAGTACGATTCTTATTGAATCAGGCTGGTATCCCAATGACAGAGAAAAACAGTTCGTACGCAAACTAAATTTTCTTGCCCTGCTGGAAGGATTAAACTCAATTACAAACGAGACATACGCAACTCAGGATATTGGATTTTACAGGAGTATCCCCGAAAATCAAAAACTAATGTTTGATTTATTATTTCGGAATGCCACTCTTGAAAAAGGTGGAAAGAGTTATAAGGTTGACATTGGCGTTAATTTCGAGGAGAAAACTCTTGAAAATAATTCTTACTCACTTGAGAGTAACATTCAGGATATTGGAGACTTATCCATCTATAACGCCTATGTGGAATATGATTGTAATAACTTGACAATCGCTCCGGGAAAAGTTTATCCTAAGACTATTAAGTCTTTAGAAGAGCTAAGCAAAATAAATTTTTATGAATTATATAAGGAAGGATACATCTATGTTATAGCTGAATATGTTCTAAAAGGGGAAAAACAGACCAAATTCCCCATAATTATCCTCTCAGAAAGCCCACAAAAACCGCCAGAAACAGCTATTGACTCTCGTGCCGATTTTGTTTTTTTACGCAGTGAAGAAATTATTTATGTGGTAATCAACGGATTTGTTATTGATTTATCAAATAGTTCTCAAGATTAAATAAACAGTTTAATGATTCAATAGCGGTTTTAAAATAAGTCTAAACTATCACTAATTGCGGAGTAAAAATGTTTAGAGACGGGACTATCTTAAGGGGGATTTCTAATCTTGATACAAAATATACCGACTTCGAAAACGAAGCTCTTCCACACATGGATGCACTTTACAATTTTGCTTTACGAATGACAGGGAATTCAGACGATGCTGACGACCTCGTTCAGGAAACCTTTCTCAAAGCTTTTCGATTCTTCGACAAATTTGAGATGGGGACAAACTGCAAAGCATGGTTATTCCGAATTTTGAAAAATTCGTATATCAATGATTATCGCAAACAAACGAAAGAACCGGACAAGGTTGACTACGACGACGTGCAGAATTTTTACGAGAATATCAAAGCATCTGACATCAAGTCGCAGCATTATGAAGAAGACGCCTTCTGCCGGTTAATGGAAGACGATATTTCCAATGCGCTCTCACTACTTCCTGAAGATTTCCGGACTGTGATAATTCTCAGCGATATTGAAGGATTTACTTATGAAGAAATCGCAGAGTTTGTTGATTGTCCGATTGGAACAGTGAGATCAAGGCTTCATCGCGCAAGAAAAATGTTGTATGCTAAACTTTATAATTATGCAAAGGGAAAAGGATTTGTGCAGCTTAATCAGTCCATTTCATAAAGATTTTCGTTTGCATAGGTTATCGCATTTTTTTTACACACAAATATTTTGAATGAAGGCTTTATTTAATGACGCCTATTTTATTAAATTTACCTTTCATTAAGCATTATTTTCATGGTAGATACGGAGTCATTAAATGAAGTTAAATAAGATCATAGTACCCACAGATTTCAGCGAATATTCATTTTCGGCATTGTCATATGCTTCTGATCTGGCTGAAAAGTGGGAAGCTGAAATCCATCTGGTATATGTATTAGAAGAAATTCCCGCTTTTTTTTCCGCTAATGATCTCGAAAAATCAAAGCAAAATTTTATTAATTCAGGCGAAGATATTGCCCGCAAAAAGGTAAAGGAGTTAACACATAATTTAAGCGAAGACACCAACCTTAAAATTATTCCGGTATTAAGAAAAGGAATTAATTATGAACAGATAATCTCCTATTCGAAAGAAATAGACGCTGATTTGATAGTAATTGCCACACACGGAAGAACGGGAGTTTTGTATACTCTTTTAGGGAGTGTCGCAGAAAAAGTAATACAATTTGCGAAATGTCCTGTGCTTGTTGTTAAGCTAAAAGAGGAAGAAATTTAGTTTTTGATTTTTTGAAGTAATTTGCTATTTTAACGAGCTTATTTTTTAACAATTAAAATTAAGGTAGGTGATAGTTCTTGGTAGGTATTACAGTCCAAGATAACGAGAATATCGACAAAGCATTAAAACGCTTTAAAAAGAAATACGAAAGATCCGGAATTCTGAAGGAGTATAAGAAAAGAACTTTTTATACAAAACCTTCAATCGAAAAAAGGATGGATCGTATTAAGGCGAAAAGACGTGCTTCTCGAGAAACTCTTCGCGACAGAAATTAAAACCCTTCTCAGAAGGGTTTTTTTATAAGTAGTTCCTTTGAAAATGCTTGACAACTTTTTCGTATACATCATCAATTGTTTCGCAGAAATCTACAAGTTGCAAATCCTTTTTACCAATAACACCAAGTTCAACTAACTCATCAAAGTTTATAATTTTTTTCCAATACGCCGAGTCATAAATTATTACTTTTAATTTTTTCTTCATCTTGCCGGTTTGAATAAGAGTAAGAACTTCCATCATTTCATCCATAGTTCCAAAACCTCCGGGAAAAACAATTAATGCTGAGGCCAGGTCAACAAACCACAATTTTCTCATGAAGAAGTAGTGAAATTCAAATGCTAAATCAGGTTTAACATATTTGTTTACAAATTGTTCGAACGGAATGCTTATATTCAGTCCAACAGACTGACCTCCTGCGAGAGCCGCGCCTTTATTAGCAGCCTCCATAATACCGGGACCACCGCCGGAACAGATCACAAAATTTTCGCTTTTTTTATCCAGACTTAACGAGTACTCGGTTAATTTCCGTGATAAAGCAACCGCGTCGTCGTAATATCTTGACATTTTTAATAATTTTTCAGTCTGCTTAATTTTATCTGAATAACGCCTTGATCCATCATCTTTCTTTTTAAGTTCCGCTAATGTTTTTTTCATCTCTTTTTCAGATTTCAATCTGGCTGATCCGAAAAAAACTATTGTATGGTTAATTTTATTTTTCTCAAATCTCGCCTTGGGCTCATAATATTCAGCAAGAATTCTTACAGTTCTGGCATCGGGTGAAGATAAGAATTCAACATTTTTATAAGCCTTGACAACATTATATTCCTTACGCATAAAAAATTCTCCGTAACAATTGTGAAAATTCGAAATTGACGGTGAAAAATAAGTCTTAACATTTGAATTAGCCAATATTTTTTAAGAACATTGTTTTTCAAATTACCGGATTTATTATGACCAATAAAAACTGCTTATTTATTATTCTCTTTATAAATTGCATGGTCCTTGCTCAGGAAAAACAATCGAAAAGTATTGATAACATCCTGGACAGACTACCTAACGGAACAAAATATTCTGTTTTCGTTTATGATCCACTTTCTGATGATACCATTTATGCAAAAAATATCCGCGATGAGTTCATTCCGGCGTCGAATGCTAAATTGTTCACCACGGCTGCAATTTTACATTACCTGGGTCCAGATTTTCAAATTCACACAAAATTTCTCACGGATGATTTTGACCTTTCCGATAGTGTTATTAACGGTAATCTGTATGTTCAGGGGAGCGGTGATCCTTCAATAACTCCTGGCAAAATTGATTCGATTGCGCATGAAATAAGAGAATTAGGAATTATAAAAATAACCGGGAATATTTTTGTTGATGAAACTATTTTTGATTCATTATACACCCGTGACGACTGGATAACAGTTGTTCTCCCGCCCGTGTCGGGTTTAATTGTAAACAGAAATACAATCCATCTCCGTTTGTTCAGAAAAAAATCCTCTGCAAACATTGAGTATGAAGTTACGCCAAATTACAAATTTATAAATGTAACCTTCTCAAATACAAAAACGAACAGGATAAAATCAGAACTGACACATGATAATAAATCCACTAATATTGAAATCGTCTATAATGGTAATCAACGATTTACTAATAAATACATTTCGAAATTTGTTACCGCTCCGGATATATTTTTCGGACAGGTTGTAAAAGCAGAGTTGGAACAAAATGGTATAGAAGTTCAGGGTGATGTGCGAAAAGGAATAACTCCGGGTGATTTAAATATCTTAGCGCTCATCTCAACCCCAATAGAAAAATTACTCAGTCAAACCAATAAAGACAGTAATAACTTTTACGCAGAATGTTTATTTAAAATTCTTGGCAGGTTTTACAGCGGAGAAAAAGGTAATTCATTCTACGCGACACAATCAATCATAAGTTATCTTGATGAAATTGGTATCCCTGTTGAAAAGATTGATATTGTGGACGGATCAGGAATTTCACGGTTCAATAAAGTAACCTCTGCGACAATCGTAGCGCTACTATCGCACATCTATCTGGATGATGAGACCTTTCCCGTATTTTATAACTCACTTTCAATTGCCGGAACAGATGGAACTCTGGAAAAAAGAATTTCGACCGGAGCGAGTGATGAAAAGTTTAGGGGTAAGACAGGCACTCTGAATAAAGTATGCACCTTATCAGGATATTTATCAACGAATGATGGACGAGATCTGGTTGTCAGTATTCTTTTTGAGTTCAGCCGGTATGGCTGGAATTTTTATCGTGGTATTCAGGATGAAATCATCAGTCAATTATTGAAATAAATAACCTGCATTCTTTATAAAAAAATGCAGGTTATTTTATGATTCTAAAAGATATCCAATTCTTATTTTGCAGAATCAGATCCGCCCGGAGTTACACTTTGAGGCAATGAGGGTGTAGTAGGAACAGCATTCTGCTGTTGACTGCTTTGAATGATACTTTCTCTCTCGTCACTAGTTAACTGTCCGGGTAAGAAGAATAAATTCACTGCTATCGCAATCACAAGAATTATTCCACCTAACCACCAGGTAGCTTTACTTAAGAAATCTGCTGTTCTTCTGGTTCCGAAAACAGAGCCAAAATTACCAGCACCGCCGAATGTACCTGCTAATCCGCCGCCTTTGCTTGACTGAAGCAAAATAATAATTATCAAAACAAGTGAAAGAATGATTGAAATCGTCATTAATAATGAATACATAAAAGTTACTCCTAGTTTCTTGTAGCGGGGGAGGGATTCGAACCCCCGACACGTGGATTATGATTCCACTGCTCTAACCTACTGAGCTACCCCGCCGTAATGTCAGAAAACAGACTCCAAATATAAAATTCTTCATCTGAAACTGCAAGTATTATTACCCTGCAGAAATTCCGTTATTTCATTAAAGCAAGGATTTTTTCTTTGTATTCTTTTTTGCAGATGTCACTTCCGTCATCAGTAAAATGCTTAACCTGCAATCCCATGCTTCTCATTCTGTTATTTGCGGTCTCTATTCTTTCAATCGGGTCGGGGTGAGTTGAAAGAAAAACTGCCAATCCTTGTCCGCCTTCTTCAATCAATTTATCGTTTTTCATTTTTTCGAAGAAAAATTTTACGCTGCCGGGATAATACCGGGATGACATCAGCGAACGAACGGCAAATTCATCCGCTTCATCTTCATCTGAACGACTATTTGCCAAAAGAGTTAATCCGGTAAACAAGTTTGCGGCCAGTTCTACCATCTGGTTTGGATTTTCACCCAATGCCATGCTAAGAAGGAATGACATCCCGTATGCCGAGGTCATCCTGCGCGTTGAATGCCTTCTTTCAACATGCCCGATTTCATGAGCAATCACACCGGCAAGAGCAGCCTCCGAATCAAGATATTTTAATAATCCGGTATACAGATAAACATATCCGCCCGGCACAGCAAAGGCGTTGAGAGTTGTATCATTATCAATAATCTCCAGATTATAGTTGTAGACTGTTTTTTTCTTTACTTCTGGTGATTCAAGAATGTGATTGAATATCCTGGTTTTAATATATTCTTTCAGTTTCGGATTATTATACACCGGATATTCATTTTGATTTTTGCCTAATTCTTCAGCAAACTGAGATCCAAGTTTAACATCATCAGAATCTGAGAATAAATTAAACCCGGATGAACAGGAAATAATAAAAGTTGCGAAAAATATTACGAATGAATATGTCATTCTTTTTTTCATATCATACTCCCCGGATTATGATACCACTGTTGATCTTCTTTTCATCAGATAAATAAAAATCGGCGCACCTATTAATGCAGTTATTGTTCCTACGGGAAATTCACCAGGTGCAATTAATGTCCGAGCTAAAGTATCGGCAATAACAAGATATGAGGCGCCGATAAAAAACGAAACCGGAATAATAATTCTATTATCAATTCCGAAAACCAATCTGCATATATGAGGTATTAACAATCCAACAAATCCTATAATTCCACTTACTGACACAATCGCTCCGATCATAAGACTTGTAAAAACATACGTAAAGTTTTTTATATAACGAACATTAACTCCAAGATGCCGGGCGCTTTCATCTCCGAGTGACAAAACGTTATATTTTTGTCCGTTCAAACTCAGCAGGAATGAAACAATTATTGTAACCGGAAGAACATAACTTACCGAATCAGCGCTCGCCAAAGATAAATTACCCATAATCCAGAAAACGGCATTTTTAAGATTATCCTGCAGCATGGTCAACATAAACAATGTTGCAGCGGAGAAAAACGCGCCTATCATTATTCCGGTGAGCAGCAAAGTGTTTGGTTCAATTTCGCCGTATCTTTTGCTTAGAATAAAAACCATCAAAACTACTACTCCTGCACCGGCAAACGCAAATATCTGGGTTCCGAAAAACGACATTCCAAGTAAAAATGAAAGTACCGCCCCAAATGTTCCGCCGCTCGAAATTCCAAGTATGTAAGGTTCAGCAAGCGGATTAATGAGGATTGACTGAAATACTGTTCCGGCAACTGATAACCCGCCTCCAACAGCCAGAGCTAATAATATTCGTGGCAATCTGATTTGAAAAATTATTTGTAATACCAGCGAGTCTGTTTCACCGCCAAGTAGCGCCCTGATAATTTGCGAAACAGGGATATTGACTGAACCGATACTAAGACTTAACAGACAAACCAGAACTGTTGCTGCAAACAGGAAAAGAATTTTTAAGCCTAATCCTGCTTTTTTCATTTTGAGAGTTGTTCCCAAATGTAATCAAGAATTGGCGTGATGCCCTGATTGGTTGCCGCGCTAAAAACAAATATGGGACCCTGGTATTTTTTTATCTTTTTCTTTTTCAGTTTTTTAATTTCAACTTCAGCCAGCAGATCGGATTTTGAAAAAGCCAGAACTTTTTCTTTACCCGCCAGAATTTTGGAGTAATTATTTAATTCCGAAATGAGCGTATCATATTGTTCCTGATAATTTTCAAGTGATGAATCTATCAGAATCAGCAAAAGTTTTGTTCTTTCAATATGTCTGAGAAATTGTAATCCCAGACCTTTACCAAGATGAGCGCCCTCAATTATTCCTGGAATGTCAGCAACTGTAAAACTTTTATAGTCCTTATATTTTACAATCCCGAGATTAGGTTGTAAGGTAGTAAACGGATAGTCGGCAATTTTAGGTTTCGCTGCCGAGATAACAGAGATCATGGTTGATTTACCGGCATTAGGAAAACCAACAAGCCCAACATCGGCAATGAGTTTTAATTCTAATTCAACATAATACTCTTTGCCAAGTCGTCCGTTTTCAGCTGTTCTCGGAGCCTGATTAGTCGGTGTGGCAAACTTACTATTTCCTCTTCCTCCTCTTCCACCCTGCGCTGCAACAAATTTTTTCCCGTCTTCATCAAGGTCAAATAATATCTGCTGCGACTGATGATCTTTTATGATCGTGCCGACCGGTACTTTAATAAATATATCGTCGCCTTGTTTTCCGTCCTTTAAGGATGTTCCTCCTTTAGCGCCATTTGATGCAATATATTTTTTATTATATCTGAAATCAAGTAAGGTAGATAAATTTGAATCGGCAATAAAAATGACGCTACCGCCATTTCCGCCATCTCCGCCCGAAGGTCCGCCTTTTGGTACGTACTTTTCTCGACGGAATGCAACCGCTCCATCACCGCCGTCTCCGGCTTTTATAAAAATTTTAGCGTAGTCTATAAACATAATTATCTTTTTTGGTTAAAAAATTTGACGATTACTGACCGCAAGGCATCCGCTTCTTTTGAATTTGTTTCAACAAGATTTTTCTTAAACACTTCTTCGAGATAATTTAATCCCGCTTCAATATCTTTCTGCTTGCAGGCTTTTTCTATCGTTGAGGCAAAATCTTCTATGTCATAGTCAAAAATAATTTCTATCACTTTTGCCAGACTTTTATTTTCAAGAATCCTTGATATTTCGATTTCATTTTCTTTTGAAAGAAAATCAATTTCCTCTGTTTCTTCATCAGCTGATTGTTGATTGGTTGGCTCATCCGGCTTTGAGTTTTCAGTCGCTAACTCTTTTTTTTGTTCAGGTTTTACGTCCGCTGAAATGGGAGTTATTTTTTCTTCGGATTTTTTTTGCAACGTATCAAAATCGATCTTTTGTCTTGATGTTTCCGGTTTTTCAAAATCAAACAACAATAGTTCATCGCTCTCCTCTTCAGGCTTTACAAAAAGCTCATCTTTAGTTTCCTGTTCATCAGTTCTGTTTTTTATATCGGGTTGTGTCTCAGCTTCCTCGTTTAATATTTCTGTTTTCTCCGTAATCGCCGGTTCGATGTAATCATTCACATCATTATTCTCTTCCATAATATCATTTTGCACTTCTTTTAATGCCATTTCAGCAGGTTGAGATTCTATAATCACGTTTTGAGCATCTATTTCATCTGTTGTGGATTCATCAATGTTCTCAGGTAATTTATTGTTTCCCGAGTCGGCTATTCCATTTTGCAATAATGAAATTTCCTCTTCAGCTTCAAACGGTGTTTCTGATTCGATTTCTTTTTCTAATCCGGGTGTTGAGGCTTCGTTGTCCACAATATCAACTTTACTATACATAACCTGATCGAGAGTTTTCAAACAATCTATCAATCCGATTCTTCTGTCTTCTTCACCGAATACCTTTCTTAATTTTTCGATGTGAGCATTCAACTCTTTCTCGGCTAAAAATAATTCAACAGCTTTCAGCGGGATGGTTGCGTTACCCGAATAATCACCGATGTTAAAAAAATCAGCCATTGATTTCAACGAACTTTGAACAACAGATCGCGAATTCGAATCCACACTCAACATATCAATCCTGTAGAGAAGTTCTTCAAACTCTTTTTCATTCACTGAAAGAATTTTTTTCCTGTTGATGTAAGAAGTGACTATTCTTTGCAGATGTCCGTAGTAATACAGATAGTTTAGAATTTGTTTTACTTCGGTAGTGTTTTTATGATTTTCGTCATCGAAAATAAATTTGAGTAATGCCCAGCGGGGACGCGAGACAAAATTAACCGTGAATGAAGAAGCATGTAAAATCAGTTTCGACATATAATCAATAGAGAATCTTTTAGTCCTTCTTATCTCTTCGCCGATAAGTGAAAAATATTGATGCACTTTTTCACCGCTATAATCAAATACGGAATTTCGGAGAATTTTTTGACGGTCCTCGAAAATCAAATAATCGATGTCTGCAGAAATATACTGTAAAATTGCAGGGTGAAGATTAGCAGACAAAAGCTGTTCGTAAGTAATATAGTTACCGAGTTTTTTTACTTCATTCAGATTGAAATCATAAATGAACTTAATCTCTTTCTTGAACATTTTCGTTTTCGAGTTTTATATTAAAATGATTATTAAAGAACCGCACCGAATTATAGTGAATTGATAAAAAAAAATCCCGATTTAAATCAAACCGGGACTAAACTGATTTAGTATGAAAAAGTATCTGAAGTTATTCTTTTATGTTTGCCAGAAAAAAATCTCTGTTCATTCTGGCGATATTTCTGACTGAAATCTGTTTCGGACATTCCGCTTCGCAGGCATAAGTATTTGTGCAGGAACCAAAACCAAGTTCATCCATAACTTTCACCATATTCTGAACACGGATATACTTTTCCGGTTGCCCCTGTGGTAATAATGAATATTGCGAAACTTTCGCTCCCACAAAAAGCATGGCTGAAGCATTTTTGCAGGCTGCCACGCACGCGCCGCAACCTATGCATTGAGCCGCATCCATAGCCGTAGCGGCGGTTTCTTTGGGAATAAGGATTGCGTTACCGTCAGGAATACCCCCGGTATTAACGGAAATAAAACCTCCGGCCTGCATAATTTTGTCAAACGAACTTCGGTCAACAACAAGGTCTTTAATAATCGGAAAGGCTTTTGCTCGCCAGGGTTCAATATAAATTGTATCGCCGTCTTGAAAATTCCGCATGTGGAGCTGACAAGTTGTTAATCCTTTGATCGGACCATGAGGGCGACCATTGATGACAAGACCGCATGCGCCGCAAATTCCTTCGCGACAATCACTTTCAACCGCAATTGGTTCCCGTCCGTTATGTTCGAGTTGTTCGTTAAGTTCATCAAGCATCTCTAGAAATGATGCATCGGGTGATATTGAAATTTTATAATCGACGAAAGTCCCCGGCGCTGTTGGTCCGGCTTGTCGCCAAATTTTCAGCTTGAGATTAAGGTTTTTCGCGCTCATTATTTGTAACTCCTCGTCGATGGTTTAACAAATTCAAATTTCAGTTCTTCCTTGTGCAGATTCCATTTCCCGATTTCTTCAAACTCCCAGGCAGACACATAGGAAAATTTTTCATCATCACGCAGAGCTTCACCTTCGGGTGTCTGATATTCTTCGCGGAAATGAGCGCCGCAAGACTCTTCACGCTGAAGAGCATCAACCGCCATCAGTTCACCAAGTTCCAGATAATCGGCGACACGTCCGGCGCGTTCAATACACTGATTGAAATCTTCATTTTTGCCCACAACCTTAACATCTTTCCAGAATTCATCACGAAGATCTTTGATTTCAGTAATCGCTTCCTTCAGTCCCTTTTCATTTCTGCCCATTCCTACTTTATTCCACAGAATAGAACCAAGTTTTTTATGAATACTGTCAACAGTTTGTTTTCCGTTTATCGAAAGTAATTTTTTGAGTTCATCAGAAATATTTTGTTCTTCTGTTATAAAAACATTCTCATCAGGATTCATTTTTTCAGGTTTATCACCTACGAGGTAATTTGCAATTGTGTAAGGAATAACAAAATAACCGTCAGCAAGCCCCTGCATGAGCGCACTTGCCCCGAGTCTGTTACCGCCGTGATCAGAAAAATTAGCTTCACCAAGCACGAAAAGTCCAGGAAGAGTTGTCATCAGATTATAGTCCACCCAAATTCCTCCCATCGTGTAATGAGGTGCGGGATAAATTTGCATGGGAACTTCGTATGGATTAACGCCCATGATATTCTGATACATATCAAAAAGATTACCGTATTTTTCTTCAATAACATTTTTTCCGAGTCGTTTGATAGAGTCTGCAAAGTCAAGGTAAACAGCATTACCGCCTTTCACGCCCCGTCCTTCATCACAAACTTCTTTAGCGCTTCGGGATGAAATATCACGCGGAGAGAGATTTCCGAATGAAGGATATTTTCGTTCAAGATAATAATCTCTTTCGTTTTCAGGAATATCTTTCGGTTCGCGCTGGTCATTAGCCAGTTTCGATACCCAGATTCGTCCGTCATTCCTCAGACTTTCACTCATCAAAGTAAGCTTCGACTGATTTTCACCATGAACAGGTAAACATGTCGGATGAATTTGAACAAAACATGGATTACCGAAAAAAGCGCCTTTTTTATGGCATCTCCAGGCTGCGGAACCGTTACAATTTTTTCCACTGGTTGAAAGGAAATATGCATTCGCGTAACCGCCGGTGCAGATTATCACGGCATGTGCTGCGTGACGTTCCATCTGACCCGTTACCATATTTCTGACAATAATTCCCCGGGTAATTCCGTCTTCAACCACCAAGCCCATCATTTCGCGGCGAGTATATTCCTTCACTCTTCCAAGTCCGACCTGTCGCATTAGCGCGCTGTAAGCTCCCAGTAAAAGTTGCTGACCGGTCTGTCCGCGGGCATAAAAAGTTCTTGAAACCTGAGCGCCTCCGAATGACCGATTATCAAGTGTTCCGCCATATTCACGGGCAAATGGTACACCCTGTGCAACACATTGATCTATAATTGCATTACTCACTTCGGCAAGCCGATAAACATTTGCTTCGCGCGATCTGTAATCGCCCCCTTTCACGGTATCATAAAAAAGTCTGTAAACTGAATCTCCGTCATTTTGATAATTTTTTGCAGCGTTAATTCCTCCCTGGGCGGATATGCTATGGGCTCGTCTTGCGCTGTCATGAAATGTGAATACCTTAACATTATAACCCAACTCACCGAGCGCTGCCGCGGCCGAGGCACCTGCCAGTCCGGTTCCAACAACAATTAAATCATACTTTCTTTTATTCGCCGGATTTACCAGCTTCATATTAAACTTATGATTATTCCATTTATTCTCAATTGAGCCTTCTGGAATTTTCGAATCCAATTTTATCATTAATTACCTCCCACTAAATAATAAAGAGGAATAGAACAGAAACCAACCGTTATGACCAGAGCATAAATAAAACCAATTATTTTTACTGCAGGGAAATATTTTGAGTTATTCCATCCGAAAGTCTGAAATGCACTTTGAAAACCATGATTCAGATGATAACCTAAAAGAAGTATCGCGAAAACATAAAAAACGCTGTAAACCGGGAGATTAAACCAATACACTACCATATCATAAAGCGTTAAATTACCAGGCGTAAAGTTAAAAACGTACCAAAAATCTTTCAGGTGAATTACTAAAAAAATAAAAACCACGCAGCCTGTAATAAAAGTTGTTCTTGAAAAAATATCACTGTTATGCGAACCGGCATTCACGGCATATTTTTGGGGCTTTGCTTTCCTGTTAGCGTACCACAATTTTACGCCGTAGGTGATATGTATCAGGAAGGTTATACCTAAAACAATTTCCACAGCCCGTATATATGGTTTAATAGCCGCTAACATTTCAACATAATTATTAAATGCCTCCTTTCCCGCGAATAATTGAAGATTTCCTATCAGGTGAACAATGAGGAATATCATCAGGAATGAACCGGTGAGGGCCATAAAGAATTTCTTCCCGATTGATGAAGATAAACTTCTTGTAAGCCAGCTCATTAAAACCCTCCTCTGTTATAGCAGCTTTGTTGATTTATATTTTGTTTTTGATGCGTGTAATAAGGTTGGAATTTGTCGGAAAAAGTCATTTAGTTCTGCCATCAATTTTTTCCGAAAAATACATCTATCGTCTCAAAAAATCAAAACATATTATCGAACACTTTTATCTTATATTCCAGACATTCGGTTCATTTGAATAGTTTTGTGTTTCATAAAAATAATCTCCCTCGTCGGTTAATTTTTATCCCCGAAAGAGACCTCATTAAGAAAAATGTTTAATAACCGATAGTGGGTAAACAAAGAACCTTTTGCGATAATTCTGCCAGGCGAGAAAGGCAGGAACTCATAGACACAAAGAATAAATTTGATATTGACTCTTTTTTCATCATTCCCTTTTGTCTTATCCATGGATTTTGATACCCGTCAGCTTTATTTCATTATTTTGAGAGGAAAAACGTAACGATAGTTTATATCATTGATAGGTTTAAAAAATCTGCAAAATTTCGATAATATGATTGATAAACCGGATTCCGGGATTAGAACAATGATTTATTTTTTATGGCGAGGATTAAATGCTCGTATCCCAAATAATCGATCTGATAAATCGTATTCCCTTTTGGGTAATTATTAATATTCTAAATGTACTGATGGTCACTTTGATTTTATCTTACATTAGTATGCATTATTTGAGAAAGAAGTATGCACTTTCCATTCGGAGAGTAGAACCAAAACGTAAGAATAATTTGCTTTATGATTTCCGCGAAGAAAATTATAAAAAGTAACTCCAGATGATTTGAATGGAGACGTTAGGAAGTGTTGGATTTTCCGAGTAATGCCTTTATCTTATTATTGATGTGATAGTGACATTTTTGAAAAGCACGAAGATTATTCCGTAAGGACTGATTTATACAACTTATTGGAAAAGAATTTCGTTATATTATTTTAAGCGCAACAGAAAACTCGAATTATTTAAATATACCAGGAGAATTATATGAGCAACATCAAAGACAGTAAACAAGAGTCATCTGAACTCCTACAGCTTGTAAGTTTCAAAATTGGTAATGAGGAATTCGGCGTTGATATTCTTAAGGTTCAGGAGATCAACCGGATGATGCAAATTACCAAGGTGCCGAACGCCCCGGAATTTGTAGATGGTGTAATCAACTTAAGAGGCAGAATAATTCCCATAATTGATTTGAGAATAAGACTAGGAATGGTTAAACGCGAACATGATAAGAGTACACGAATTGTTGTTGTTGAACTTGACGGAAAAACCGTCGGATTTATTGTTGATGAAGTAAGTGAAGTATTGCGAATACCGATGAACATCACTGAGCCACCGCCACCAATGGTAGCCGGAATTAATGCCGATTATATTACCGCGGTTGGCAAGCTCGAAGATCGTTTACTTATTTTACTCGATATGGAAAAAGTATTATCAGAAAAAGAAAAAATTGATTTGGAAAAAGCCGCCAAACAATAATTTTTATGAAGCGCGGTGTATTAAAAATATACCGCGCTGTAATTAACGGATTTCCATTTTTCATTCTATCTCCATGAACACGCTTATTAAGAAAAACATCATTATTGTTGAAGATAATCTCATCATTGCAACTGAGACTCAAAAACGTCTTCAAAAAGCCGGATATAAAATTATTGGAATTTTTGAATCAGGAGAAGAGCTTCTCAAACGAATAGAAAAATTAGAGCCTCACCTGATTCTCATGGATATTATGATTAAAGGAAAACTCAGCGGTATTGATACCGCGAAAGAAATATTGAAAAAAATTGACATCCCGATAATCTACCTCACAGCCTATTCCGATAACGCAACATTACAAAAAGCAAGAGAATCAGGGTCTTTTGCCTATCTGGTAAAGCCCGTAACCAGTGAGGTTCTTCTTGTTAATATTGAAATGGCGCTTTACAAACATGCTCAGATAAAGAATCCTTCGGCAGATGTTCTTTCATCTCTCGGGCATCTGGAC
>CAZEXO010000005.1:0-25352 GCA_964516545.1 uncultured Melioribacteraceae bacterium | reverse complement strand
ATGCCATCATTACTACGGATTCTAACGGAAAAGTCTTTTTCATTAATTCATCTGCTGAAAAAATCCTGGATTTATCCGAAAGAGGAATTGACTCAGATTCAATTCATGACTTACTATACCCTTGCATCGAATTGGCTGATTCGCGGATAACTTTTAACAAGGAAAGCCTTACCGAACTTAAAAGGAAACTCACCTTGCCGGTTAAGTTAAAACGAATTTCGGGTAAAACTGAAGATGCGGAACTTACGGTTAATCAAATAAGAAGTGTGCATGAAGAGATAACAGGATTGATTTTTACGATAAAACTGCGAAACATTTCTGAAAATTTTAATCTGCTTAAAGAAATGGAAACGCGATATAAACCGCTTCTCGAAAATATCGATTTACCGGCTTTCATTCTAAATAATGAAGGCAGTATTTTTTATTTTAACAAATTCGCAGCCTCACTTCTTGGAAGACCAAATTCGGATATTCTCGATAGGAATCTATTCGATAATTTTGTGCCCTCCGAAAGCAAAAATGATTTGAAAGCAATTTACCTTTCTTCACAAATCAATAAGTCTGTTGAACCGATAAAAACATTTTCGCTTAGAAATAACTTCGGGGAAAAATCAATCCGATGGAATTATCTCCCCCAGTATAACAAGAAAGATGAGATAATCGGATTTTTGATGATTGGTGAAGACATAAGTCAGGAAAAATTTCTTGAAGACGAGTTAAGAAAATTAAAGCAGCTCATGGAGTAAAACCATAATCATTAATCTGGTTCGATTTGTCTCTGGTTATCACCACAATTTCCGTCCAACACGCAATATAATTTAATATCCATTACTTTAATCTATTGGGATCAGGAATTACATGGGATAAGCATCATATTGATTTTGCAGGGTTTTTATTTTAGTTTTCTCACCACATCAAAAAATTTTCCTGTAAAATGATTTCTTTTAAAGACAATGTAGAAGTTGGTACGAGTAAAAATGAAGTCTGGAATTTCTTTCGTAATCTGAACGAACATTATTCCAAAATTTCTAAAAACAATATTTCTTTTAAATGTATTGCCGGCGTTCCGAATCGCTTAGGTGCGGTTTACAAAATCCGAAATCATTTCAAGGGAAAAATCCTCGAGCTAAGATATAAGATTGTTGAAATCAAAGAAAATGAAAGACTTGTTCTCAATGCCGAGTTTCCTCATGTTCTTTTAGGATTAAGAATAATTTATAACCTTGAAGGTAATGATTTCAACACGGTGATTTATGAGGAAATTCAATTCGGCTCAAAACTTCCCCTTGTTGATAAAATAGTTGATTCAGTTCTTAAGATTTACTTGTGTTCAAGTTTTAATGCCATATCAAATGATCAGAAAGAACGGTTATCCGGTTTAAGAAAACTTTTTTATAAAGAACCGGTAATAGCCTGACACACAAAATTGTCTTTCACGGATGTCCATCAAAATAAAACAAATTGCCTTCTAAAATAATTGTTCAAAAATAAAACTGATCACCAAGAATGATAATATTGACGCAATGGAGTTTTATCGGAGAAAATGATTCGGATTTTCAGCAATTTTTCCCGATACAATTGCAACCAGCATAAAACAAAAATCCTCAAT
The DNA here is from genome assembly GCA_964516545.1 of uncultured Melioribacteraceae bacterium. GTDB lineage: Bacteria > Bacteroidota > Ignavibacteria > Ignavibacteriales > Melioribacteraceae > JAHISV01. The sequence continues at coordinate 23,743 of CAZEXO010000005.1, read as the reverse complement.
ACCGGATCTTGGAATTAATAGTATTCCCACACGTGATGGGATAGAATTCGAATTGCCGCTTCCCGTGTTAAAGTGAATTTTTCCTTTTAATAATCTCCTATTTCCTTTATATTTTTGTAAACGAACTCCGGGCGGATGTTTTATGTCGCAGATGAATGAAAATGTGTTTTTCAGTTTTTTTATTGGCAGACTGAATGTAGCGATTCCGATAGAGTACATAATAAAAGCTCTTCCCCTTCTTGAGTTGAAGTATATCCCCGACCTTCCGAAAAATATAATCGGACTATTGAATTACCAGGGTGATATTTACCCCGTCTTTGACCTTCGACAAACTTACAATGATGATGATGATGAAATTACACTGAATGACAGTATTATTATCGGAGAAAAAAACGGGTTTAAATTCGGGATTCTGGCTACAAAGATTGCAGGCAACATAACCGCACCGGTAAAAAATATCTTAATTGATGATGCTAATAAAGACGCTTTATTCAAGGACAAATACATTCAAAGCGAAACCGGATTGGTATACCTGAGCGATCCTTCGCAATTTTTATTTGATGAAGAAAAAAAACTATTAAATAGTCTTCTTCATGATGAAAATTAATAATCACATAAACATTTCATCTGATTCCCCTTCGGTAAAAATACTTTACGAGTATTTGTTCAGCAGATACGGATTAAGTTTTTCCGGTAACCGTATGTCTGACTTGGCGAATACACTTGCTCACACGTCTGCACAATTACATCTCAGTGTCGAAGAATTATTAGAGAACCTCAACTCTCAGGAAAACGGGAAAAAAATATTCACTCTTTTACTTGACAACCTTAAGATAAATGAAACGTATTTTTTCCGTGAGCAGTCAACTCTTGATAAAATCCGCGATATCGTTCTGTCTAAATCATATCTTGACCGCACAACAATCTGGTGCGCGGGATGTTCCTCGGGCGAAGAGCCGTATTCACTCCTCATGTTGCTTCAGGAAAATAATTATCTAATTTCCAATTCCGCTTTTATTCTTGAAGCATCTGATATTAATAAAAACTCTCTAGAAAAAGCAAAGGAAGGCATTTATAGCGAATGGTCATTTAGAAATACTCCCGAAGAAATCAGGAATAAATATTTCATTCCGCTGGGCGATAATTATAAAATAAACTCCTCCTTAAGAAACAAACCGCTTTTTCGTGAAAATAATCTCATCGAAGATTTTGAAAAATTTTATCCGGAGAAGAAAAATTTTTATAACGTTGTTCTCTGCAGGAATGTTCTTATTTATTTCGATGAAAAATCAAGAGATAAAATCCTGCAGAATTTTTATTTTTCACTTGCGCCCGGAGGGTATTTATTTCTCGGATTAACCGAAATACCTCTCGTAAAAAATCAACAGTTTGAAAAAATTCTGGATAAAGAAGTTATTTACTTCAGAAAAGTAAATTCCGGCAATGACAAGCATAATATAACTCCGAAAAACAATACCCGGTTTTCCCTCCCGGAGAATGATCAGCAAATAACTGCGCCAAAAATTAATGAGCCTGAATCAAGTATAAAAATCATTATGGATTATTACTCAAAAGGCGAATATGAAAATGTAATTAATGCCTCGGATTTTTTTCTAAAAGCAGACTGGACTTTTTATACCAACAGAGAAAAACACCAGGCGTTCTCGGTTTTAATAAATTCCTTTATAAACCTTAACAAAATTACGGAAGCCCTTGAATACTTCCTTAAAATCAAGGAGCAAAACAAAGACGATCATCATTTTTATTTAATGCTATCCGGCTTATACGTACTTTCCCAAAACAATGAAGATGCTATTGTAAATTTGACAAGAGCAATATATCTTAAACCGGATTATATTCCGGCGCATTTATCGTTGGGAAAAATTTACCGGGAAAAGAAGGAAACTGATTTAGCTGTCAGACAATATCAAAACGCGAAGTTTATACTTGAAAGATATCCGCCGGAAATTATAATTGAAGATACTGAAGGTTTTTCAGCCGGATCATTGTTAAATTTGGTCAATCATCTTCTTGAAAAATGTTTGATGGGAAAATAAAATATCATGAAGAATTCTATCATAAATAAATTTACACCGGAAGAACAGGTTGTGCTAAAAAAAAGGGCGGAGAAATTTGCCCGTAAAACAGAGATAGCATACAAGAATGGAGAAGAATATTTAATATGTAATATTTCTGATGAATTCTATGGATTTGAGACTAAGTTTATGCAGGAAGTCTTTATCGTTGATAATATCACTCCCCTGCCTGCTACACCCGAATGGCTTCTCGGAATCATTAATGTGCGTGGCGAAATTATTTCAGTTATCGACTTAAGAGTATTTTTTGATTTACAAAAAACTTCCGAACACAAGGGTTATAAAGTTCTGATTCTTCAGGAGAACGAAATGAAATTCGGGATTTTAGTTGATGCCGTTCATGATGTTGTTAATCTTCAGAACAACGAGCTGACGAAAGATTTTATTACTTTTGACAAAATCAGAAAAGACTATTTGCTTGGACTTACAAAACAAAACTATGTTATTCTCGACGCTGAAAAAATTCTTAATGATCCAAAACTTATTATTACCGATAATTAGTTAACCGGAGAGATAAAATGAAATGGTATTCGAATCTTACTATTAAAAACAAAATTACATCAGTATTTCTGATAATCACCATATTTCTGCTTGCGATGGTTTATCTTGCCTTCAATGAATTTCAGAAAATCCAGGAAAATCAACGCACAATTTCCGGTAAAAATTATAAAGCTGTTATCGAACTTAACAAACTGAACTACGGAATTAATGAATTACGAATTAAAATATTCTCTGCTCTCATCTCTCCAAATAAATCCGAAAATAGAATTATTATTACCGAAGTGCGGACAGAACTAAGTGACTTAAAAGGTTCTGTCTCAAAATTAGCGTTAATGTTCGCGGGTAACGAAACATATCTCAAAGATATCAGAGAGCTGGATACTGCGCTTGAGTATTATGAAAATAACGAAATGGAAGGATTAAGATTAATCGAAAACGGAGCGATTGATTCGGCAATTTCTCTTATCAATTCGGGAAGTAAAGACTGGTTAACTTACGTGGAGAATTTGTCTGACAAAATAAAAATAGATGCACAAAATGAGGTTGACAGACTTCTTGAGGAGAATAATCAAAAACTCTCTGATTTGATATTAACATTTTTTGTCTTCATAACAATCTTTATTATCCTCACATTTTTTGTCGGCTGGCGTACAAACAAATCCATCGGTATTCCCATGAAAGAACTTGCTGAGATTGCAGGCAAAGTTTCGGGAGGCGATCTTACGGTTGATCTGGAAGAATGTAAACGTCGTGATGAAATCGGGATTCTGAAGAACGCGTTCAAAAACATGATTGAGTCCTTAAGAAACCTGACTTCACAGTTAAATGAGTCGAGCGCATCGATAAGTGAATCGGCAACGAATATTCTGATGAATACCTCGAACCTGGCTTCCAGCGCTTCACAGACGGCAAGCGCGATAAGCGAAACCACAGTAACAGTATCACAGGCTCGTCAGGCAACTAATTTATCGAATCAAAAAACGCGCGAGGTCTCCGAAAGATCTCAGGCATCCGCTTTAATTGTCGAACGCGGAAGAAATGCTACTCAGGAAACAGTAAGAGGAATAAAAAAAATCGGTAATGATATGACCTCGATTGCCGAACATATTATTAAACTCAGCGAAAAAAGCAAAGCTATCGGCGAAATAATTTCCTCAGTTAACGACATTGCGGAACAATCGAATCTGCTGGCTGTAAATGCAGCCATCGAAGCAGCAAGAGCCGGCGAACACGGAAAAGGATTCGGAGTTGTTGCGCAGGAAATTAAAACACTTGCGGAACAATCCAAACAGGCTACTGCACAGATTAAAAATATATTAAATGAAATTCAGAATTCAATTAACACATCGGTGATGGCAACCGAGCAGGGAAGCAAAACTGTGGAATCAGGTATTAGTCTTGCCGAGCAGGCCGGCAAATCAATTGATGAACTGTTTGCGAGTATTAATCTCGCGGCTGAAGCGGCCATACAAATTGCAGCATCAAGTCAGGAACAGGGAATCGGAATGGAACAAATTGCAACAGCCATGGAAAATATTAAAACCGCGAGCAATCATAATGCCGCGGCTACCAGACAATTGGAAACTTCAGCAAGATCTCTACAATCAATCAGTAAAGAGTATCAAAAAATGCTGGAACAATTTAAGGTATAATTCATGAATGAAGAATTTTTCCAGAGACTGCTCAAAACTTTCAGGATTGAAGCCGCTGAGCACATTAAAACAATTTCTGAAGAATTGCTTAACTATGAAAAAACTTCAGAACCTGAAAAAAAACAGGAATCGATTAATACCATCTTCAGAGGCGCACATAGTTTAAAGGGAGCGGCGCGCGCTGTCAATGTTGTTGAGATTGAAGGATATTGCCAAACTCTGGAAAGCACTATTGCCCAAATAAGAGACGGACAGCTTACTACTTCTTTCAAGTTAATTGATGAAATACACCGGGGAATAGATACGATCAGCAATTTCCTTCAGGAAGAAAATGAGTCCGCCAAGGCAATTATAGCTAAAGAAATAGACTCTCTCATTACAAATCTTCAAAGTATTACATCGACGGGAACCACAACCTCCAGAGAAAAAAATAAAATTAAAAAACAGGAACCGAAATCATCACCTCCTGTTGTTGAAAAAATAAGGACACTTCCTCAGGATGTAATCAAGGAAAAACCAGCGGAGACTAAAATTCCTGAAGCTAAACTTCAGGATACGATTCGGGTATCAACAAAAAAACTTGATAATCTTTTCCATAAAAGCGAGGAGATGCTTTCCTGCAAACTTGAATCTGATGATCTTGCAGGAAACATCACTATGCTTAAGTTGATCAGCGAAACAAACGCAAAATTAATCGAACAACTTACCGAAACGTTACAAAAAGAATCAAACTCAGGTGAGAGTGAAGAATTAACAAAAATTCTCGAACTGATTGGTTCGGGAATAACCGAACAGAATTTCAGAACAAATCTGATTTACCGGCAGGCTTATCAAAACAACAAACATCTTGGGATCATGGTATCAAATCTGGTTGATGAAATGAAGGAAGTGCTCATGCTGCCCTTCTCATATCTGAGTGATGTATTTCCGAAGATGGTGCGTGAACTTGCCCGTGATCTTAATAAAGAAATTGAGTTGGAAATTAAAGGCGGGGACATTGAGATAGACAGAAGAATTCTTGAAGAGATGAAAGACGCCATGATACATCTCATCAGAAATTCCGTCGATCATGGAATTGAATCTCCTGAAATCAGGGAAGCTGCAGGAAAGAATAGAACAGGCAAAATAATTCTTGAAGTAATGAAAGAAAGCGGAGATAAAATTGCAATTTCCTTAAGCGACGACGGCGCCGGGATAAATTTTGAAAGTATCAGGAATACCGCCATAAAAAAAAATCTTTTCAGCTCTGCCGACGCAGTGACTCTATCAGAAGAACAACTAACCGACTTGTTATTCCATCCTGATTTTTCCACATCAAAAGTTATCACTGACATTTCAGGACGCGGCGTTGGCATGTCTGTTGTAAAAGAAAAAGTTAACAGACTGAACGGATCAATAAAAATTTCCAGCAAAAAAAATGAAGGCACTTGTTTCAGAATTTTATTACCTCTGACTTTGGCAAAAATCCGCGCTGTAATTTTAAGATGCGGTAAACATATTTTCGCCCTCCAGACTATCAATGTTGACAGAGTGATGAGAATAAAAAGTGATTTGATAAAAACTGTTGAAAACCGGGAATCCATAATTTATGATTCGAAACCCATACCGGTCTGTCATTTATCTTCTGTATTGCGAATCTCATCAAACGGCAAGATTCAGGGTGAAAAATCAAGCATAATTGTTATCCGTGTTGCCGACAATGTTGTAGCATTCGAAGTTGATGAAATTTTGCATGAACAGGAAATAATTGTTAAAAAACTCAATAAGCAGCTTGAAAAAACAAAATTCGTAAACGGTGCAACCGTGTTAGGCGACGGGAAAGTTATTCCGGTGTTGAACACTCATGATCTTCTAAAGAATATTCAGTCGCATTCTGTTGAGAAAACAAAAATTGAAAAAGACGAGGTGAAGAAAAGTTATAAACTTCTGATTGCAGATGATTCGATTACTTCTAGAATGTTAATCAGAGATATTTTGGAAGGAGCCGGATATAATGTAAAACTGGCTGTCGACGGAAAGGAAGCATTAACGGAATTAAAATCGAATAAATACGATCTGGTTGTTTCGGATGTTGAAATGCCCAGATTAAATGGTTTTCAATTAACAGAAAAAATCAGAAGCGATAATGAACTTAAAAAATTACCCGTTGTTCTATTAACATCACTTGCAAAAAAAGAAGACCGTGAGAAAGGAATTGATGTCGGCGCAAACGCTTACATAGTTAAAAGCGGATTTGATCAGACAAACCTGCTTGATACAATCAAAAGGCTGATATAAATGATAAAGGTGCTTGTTGTAGAAGATTCACCGGTCGCTCGCGAATTACTGATGAATATTATTTCGGGAGTAGATGACATTTCAATTATCGGTACCGCCGAAACCGGAGAAGAAGCAATCAGACTGAACGAAGAATTATTACCCGACCTGATAACAATGGATGTGAACCTTCCGAAAATGAACGGGCTTGAAGCGACAAAAAACATCATGGCTTCGCGCCCGGTACCAATTATAATTGTAAGTTCAGGTTTCGAACCTCATAATCTTGAACACTCAATTCAGGCTTTAAAAGCCGGGGCGGTTGCCATCGCGAAAAAACCCCAGGCTTTTGGTACGACCGATTACAAGGAAACCGGTCAGAAACTTATTCAGATGATACGTTTAATGTCGGAGATAAAAGTAATAAAACGAAAACCGGAAATTATTCAACATAAAATAAGCGAGCCAAAAGAAAACATAAGACAAAAAGGCGAAGAAAATATTGAGCTAATCGGTATCGGCGCCTCTACTGGAGGTCCGGCTGTGATTGAAGAAATACTTTCCAACCTTCCCGAAAATTTTTGTTTACCCATAATAATTGTTCAACATATAGCCAGGGGATTTACCAAAGGATTTGTTGAATGGCTTAATCAAAAATCTCCGCTTACCGTTATAGAGGCAAATGAAGGAATAAAAGCCGAACCCGGATATTGTTATATTGCACCTGATGATTATCACCTTAAAATTTCATCGCAGGGAATTATCAGGCTTGAACCAGGTGAATTGGTAAATGGAGTAAAACCCTCAGTCTCTGTTTTTTTTGAATCTCTGGTAAATAATTTTCCTGATAAATCCTTAGCTATATTATTATCGGGAATGGGGAAAGACGGAGCTGATCAACTGAAAAGATTAAAAGAGACCGGTGCTGTAACAATAGCGCAGGATAGTTCAAGTTCTTTAATATTCGGAATGCCGGGTGAAGCGGTAAAATTGAACGCGGCAAAATATGTTATGTCTATCGAATCAATTGTTTCATTTTTACACGGACTTCATTATAAAAGAACAGGTAAAAGGTAACTCATTGCTATTTTTAAGTCGGATGAATTTTGATTATTTTATAAATCATAATTGTGAGCGTTCAAATGAAAAACAAAATACTAATTGTTGAAGACAGCCCAACCCAACTGGAACAATTGCGTTTCATACTTGAGGAAAATAACTACCTTGTGAACGCCGCTACTAACGGTTTAAAAGCCCTGGAATCTATTAACAAGGAGAAACCTGATCTTATTATCTCCGATATTCTTATGCCGGAGATGGACGGTTATTCATTATGCAAACAGGTTAAAGATTCATCAGACAATTTCGATATTCCGATAATGCTTTTAACAAACTTATCAGATCCTCGAGATGTAATTAAAGGATTGCAGGCAGGCGCTGATAATTTTCTCACGAAGCCTTACAATGAGGAGTTTTTACTCTCCCGCATTAAATATATTCTCATAAACCGCGAGATGAGAAAATCCAGCCAGAGTTCCGACATGGGTCTGGAAATTGCCTTTGGCGGCGAGAAATATTTTATCAATTCCGATCGAATGCAGATTATCGATCTTCTCTTATCCACTTATGAAAGCGCTATCCAGAAAAATCTTGAGTTATCAGAAGCTAATAAACAGCTTGTAGGAATGCATCGTGAAATGGCGATTAAAAATTCCGAACTGGAAAAACTTAATGAAGAAAAAGGAAAGTTTATCAGAATGGCCGCTCACGATATCCGTAATCCCGTTGCCGCCATTTTATCATCCGGCGAGTTTCTGCTTGAGCTGATAGAAGACCGCATCAACGAGACTGAAAAAGAATATCTGACAATGATTGCCAAATCGGGCGAATATGTTTTGCGTTTATTAAATGAACTTCTCGACCTCGAGGTAATTGAATCGGGAAATATGGAATTAAATTATGAAGAAACAGATCTTGTGTCGTTAACTCAAAGAAGTATCGATCTGAATCAAATGGTAGCAGACAATAAGTCAATCAATATTTTGCTTAAGAACTCAGATGATACAATTCGCGCCAAAGTTGACAGAACAAAAATTGACCAGGTGTTGAATAACTTGATATCAAACGCCATAAAATATTCTTTCCCTGAAAACGATATTATCGTTGAACTAAAGAAAGAAGGAAATTATGTGATATACGCCATTAAGGATAACGGACAGGGTATTCCAAAAGAAGAACAACATAAATTATTCAGACCATTCGGTAAGACAAGCATAAGAGGAACGGAAGGCGAGGAAAGTACGGGACTCGGACTATCCATTTCAAAAAAGATAATTGAAAACCACAACGGTAAAATTTGGTTTGAAAGCGAATATAAAAAAGGAAGTACTTTCTATTTCTCACTTCCGGCTGTATAGCCTAACGGTTTGGTATCGATTATTTTTGAGTCCGATTAGTGTTTGTCTCTGTCGGGACATGTTGCGCATGAATAACCTTCATTGTGTGATTCATGCCCTTCAATTGAACTTCCACCACAGCATCCACCACTTTTCTTTTTATATTTACTGAAATGTAAACTCAGCCCCATAAATCCAAAGGCGATTACAAAGAAGATAAAAATTATTAAAAACTCGATGATCATTCTCCTTTCTATTCAAAAATAATTATTGGTGTAAAAATTCCTCAAATCTACTGTTCATTCTTTCAACAAAACCTGAGTCGGAGCGAATAATCATATAAACAGCAATATTCATTTTTTGTGCTAACGCCATCCCGTCATCAGGACCTAAAACATCAATAGCCGTTGCGGCGGCGTCAGCTGTCATACAATTTTCATGGATAACGGTAACTGATGCAAGATTGTGTGTAATCGGTCTTCCGGTTCTCGGATCAATTGTATGAGAATATCTAACACCATCTTTTTCAAAATAATTCCGATAATCACCCGATGTGGCCATTGTAAGGTTGCTCAGGGGAATAATTTCCTGAATCGCCAAATCATTGTCAGGAGTTGTGACTCCTATTTTCCAGGGTTCACCCTTATGATTTTTTCCGCTTGTTCTTACTTCCCCGCCAATTTCCACCATATAATTTTTAATGCCTTTTTGACTGAGAAACTCCCCGACTTTATCAACACCGTAACCCTTGGCTATTGCAGAGAGATCACAGTAAATCCCATCCAGATCTTTTTTTATCAAAAGATTTTGCGAATCGAGATGAATTTTATCCATCCCAACATTTTTTTTCCTCGCCATAATTGTCGAGTCAGAAGGAATATCATCATCTCTTTTCTCAGGTCCAAATCCCCATAGATTCACCAGCGGTCCAACAGTTATGTCGAATGCGCCTTGGGATAATCTGTAAATTTCCTCTGCTTTTGATATAACAACAGCCAAGTCTTCCGATAAAGTTTTCCACTCATTGGCTTTACTTTTATTGAATAAAGAAATCTCTGATGTTTCAATATATGTTGACATTTTCATGTTTACTTCTTTCAAAACCATGTCAATCTGCTGCTGAAGTCCATCGTACAAATTTTGTTTCCCTTCTTCTTTCACAATTTTTATGGAATATACCGTTCCCATGGTTGTTCCTGTGAAAGTAATCAAATTTTCATTTGTATTCCCTGAACAGGAAATAAGAAAAAGGAAAAAAGAAATCACTAAAAAATTTTTTGACATAAACGATACCTCAAAAATTAGCAGGTTAAATTTACACAAAATAAAAATCCGGGCTGTTTATTAATTGCCCGGTAAGAAGTAAAAAATTTTACACAAAAGATTAATAGTGAAAAACACTTCCGCCGATAAATTCACGCAGAACTGAATCGGAAGGAACAGGCGAATCATCCTCAATCGGAGCAACCTCTTTGAGCATTTGGTAAATGCGTTCGGCTCGTTCTGCAGCGTCGGCACGAAGCGGATCGCCCCCATATTTAACAGCCCATTCTTCAAAACGATTGAAAAGCCGGGCGCGGTAAATCCCAAGTTCATAAGGCATGGCGCTGCTGATGATAAAATCGGTTGAATTAATATAAGGGATGATATGACGCATTTCGCTTGAACGAACATAATGCCAATGTTCAAGAGTCTGCTGGGGATTGTAAGCCCGGTGTACAGAATCACGAAGCATCCGGCGTATTAAACGAACATCTGTCCACCGAACATAATCTCCTTTTGAATCCTTGATTTGATGAAGAGGTTCGAGATAGACTTTGAATTTCAACTCATCGCTCACTCCCCCGGTCATTGCGGGAAATAATCCATGCAAACTATCGATTAATAAAATTTCATCATCATTCAGGGTAAAATCAGAATGATTTAAGGTACGTGTTCCGGTTTTAAAATCATAAAAAGGAATTTTTATTTTTTCTCCCTCACAAAGCGCCGTCAGATGTTCATTGATAAGATTAAGATCGAGCGCCTGAGGTGTTTCAAAATCATAATCACCGAATTCATCTTTTGGATGCATTTCAAGATCGAAAAAATAATGATCGATATTAATAGGTTTGAATTTGTAGCCGCGTTCTTTTAAACGCTGCTCAAGCTTGATAGTGGTTGTTGTCTTTCCTGATGATGAGGGACCCGTTACGATAACCATTTTAAGTTTTCCGGCCCGCTCGGTGATAAGTTTGGAGGCTTCTGCAACATCAGACTCATAGGCATCCTCCGATTCCGAAACTATATCCTCAAGCTCACCGTTTCTCAGTCTTTGGTTCATACCGGCGATAGTATTGAGATTATGAGAAACAGCCCAGTCCAGCTTACTCCATATTTTCGCCCAAGGAATTTTTTCTGATGGACGCGATACTGATTGCCCGGCGCGTTTTCGCTTTCTGTCGGCTTCTTCACGATATAAAATATAGGCTTTGGCAACTTTGGCATGTCCGTTTTCAATTAATGTTTTTTCAGTCGCATCCTGAATTTCGGCTATTGTCGGTTTATGTCCATCGGGATATTTCGCCTCAAGGAATTTTATAACTTCATTTGAGAGAAATTCGGCGCGTTCTTTATCTCTTCCACCCACTGAAACAGCAGCTCTGTAAATTGCGTTTGTTATTCTCAGTTGGTTGAAAGGAACTTCGGATCCGTTGCGTTTAATTACTGTAGTAAATTTTGGCATGGTTCACTATTAGTTTGTTATTAACTCTCCAGTGCCGAACTTACAAATAATATTTCTTAAAATGAAGAGGCGGCAACATCTATGACTGCCCCTTTTTCCATTTCCAGTCTTCGTAATATTCCCAGTTATATTTAGCGTTTAGTTCATCCAGTTCTTTTGATTTTTCGTAAAGGCTTGCTCTGATAACATCGCCCTGTGAAAGAAGTCCGATAATTTTCCCGTTTTTTTCAATCAGCAAATGACGATGTCTTCTTCCGAGGAATTGATCAAGCATAGTGAAAATATTGGCGTCATACGGGCAAGTATGAAGGATTTTTGTCATATAGTCTTTGAGTTGTGCTCTGTCTGGATTAAAACCCGGGTTTAACATATCCGCAATTAAATCTCTTTCTGTCCATATTCCCACAAAATTATTATTTTCTTTGATGGGCAGCGCGCCTATTTTATATTCAACCATTAATTTGATTGCCTCAATAACCGTTGTTTCGGGAGAGGCTGAAATAATTTCAACATTCTTTTCGTTAAGTATTTCCTCAGCAGTTTTCATAACTACCACCCTCTATGGTTTTAAAAAACTAAACACCTCACCCGGATAAATTAGTTTCATTTTCTGTGAGACAAATATGCCATGTTGAAAAAGTGTATTCGTTTCAGAGAGAAAATAAGACTGTCAATAAAATGACAGTCTTATTAATGGTTTTATTTGCTCGAAAGTATCTGTGGTTTTGGGAATTTTTCGAAGATTTTTTCCGAATCAAGGATAGCCTGATCGCTCAACTCATAATCAACAAGTTCTTTGTTGAAATATTTTTCGTAAGAACCAAGGTCTAATAATCCGTGACCGCTGAAGTTACATACAATTACTTTTTCCTTGCCTTCTTCCTTAGCTTTCAGAGCTTCTTTAATAAGTATTGCCAGAGCATGACTGGTTTCAGGCGCGGGAATAATTCCTTCAGTACGCGCAAATTTAACTGCTGCATCAAAAACCTCACTCTGGTGAACTGAAGTAGGTTCAAGTAATCCTTCCACAGCAAGCTGAGATACGGTCGGAGCCATTCCGTGATATCTTAATCCGCCTGCATGAATAGGCGCCGGAATAAATTTATGTCCTAAGCTGTACATTGCCAGAAGAGGAGTATAACCGCTTACATCGCCATGATCATAAACAAATGGCGCTTTGGTTAATGTAGGACTTGCCGCCGGTTCAACAGGAATTATTCTTATCTCTTTGCCATTAATTTTATCGTAAACAAACGGAAAGGATAATCCCGCAAAATTGCTTCCACCGCCGGCGCAGCCAATCACTATATCGGGATACTCGCCAATTAGGTTGAATTGTTTCTTGGTCTCAAGTCCGATAATCGTCTGGTGCATCATAACATGATTTAGCACGCTGCCGAGAGAATATTTTGTGTTTCCGGAAGTATCGCTCACAGCGGCTTCAACAGCTTCGCTAATTGCTATTCCAAGGCTGCCTGGTGTATCGGGATATTCTTCAAGAACACGGCGTCCGGCATTTGTAAAAGGGCTTGGACTCGGAATACACTTTCCACCCCAGGTTTGCATCATTGTTTTACGATAAGGTTTCTGTTCGTAACTAATTCTCACCATATACACTTCGCATTCCAAACCGAACTGACTGCAGGCAAAACTCAGCGCGCTTCCCCACTGGCCGGCCCCGGTTTCGGTAGTTAATTTTTTTGTCCCGGCTACTTTGTTATAATATGCCTGAGCAACCGCCGTGTTAGGTTTATGGCTTCCTGCCGGGCTTACGTTTTCCATCTTTAAATATATTTTAGCGGGTGTACCGAGAGCTTTTTCAAGTCTGTCTGCTCTCATCAAAGGTGTTGCTCTCCACATTGAATATACTTCAAGAACTTCCTGCGGGATATCAATCCAACGATCAGGACACATTTCCTGCTCAATAAGATTCATTGGGAAAATTGGTTTAAACGCTTCCGGTTGAACGGGTTTTCCGTCCGGACCTAGTGGCGGATTCATTTTAATGTCGGCAAGAATATTGTACCATTGTTTTGGCATATCTTCATGCGCCAATAGGATGTTTTTGTTTTTCATAACTCCCTCGTTAATGTATTAGAATTCAGTAAAAGTCGTCTCAATACACAACAGTGCATCAATTTGTAATTTTATAAAATGGTTATAATTATGCCTGTGGGCCAGGTATAGTCGGCAGGCAATATAAGAGAATCTCAGGTAAATTGAAACGAATTATTAAATTTTATGCAAAATTTTGCAGCAGTAATTTAAGAACCTGAACCTGGAATTTTTCAGAAAATCCCCCTCAATATTTCCTTAAATTGTTAAAAATCGAATAAAACCGCCGTTACCAGCTTATTACTATTTTTCAAAACAGGCAGTCTACCATTTAAACAAGTCACTTGAATTTCGTATATTTTAGAAATTTTTTTGAATAATTATGCAATTACTCACAAATAGCGAATAACTAAATGCCAAAACGCGAAGATATTAAGAAAGTATTAATTATAGGTTCAGGTCCGATTATCATCGGACAGGCTTGTGAATTTGATTACTCCGGAACACAGGCATGCAAAGCGCTTCGTTCCCTGGGATACAAAATTGTGCTTGTTAATTCAAACCCTGCAACAATAATGACAGATCCTGAAATTGCCGATATAACTTACATCGAACCCCTGAATGAATACGCGCTCACAGAAATAATCAAGAAAGAAAGACCGGATGCGCTTCTGCCGAATCTTGGCGGACAGACCGGATTAAACCTGTCTTCACAACTCGCAAAAAAAGGAATTCTTGAAAAATACGGCGTGAAAATTATCGGCGTAAACATTGATGCCATCGAACGAGGTGAAGATAGAATTATATTCAAGGAGACAATGAAAAAACTGGGTATAGACATGCCCAGAAGTACAGCTGTTAACACTGTTGAAGATGCCGAAAAAATTGCCGATGAACTTGGTTACCCTGTTGTGATTCGTCCTGCTTACACAATGGGCGGAACCGGCGGAGGATTGGTTTATAACGTTGAGGAATTAAGAACAATAGCCAGCCGCGGTTTATCAGCAAGTATGGTGAATCAAGTCCTGATTGAAGAATCAGTTCTTGGCTGGGAAGAACTTGAACTGGAAGTTGTGCGCGATGCCAAGAATCAACTTATTACTGTCTGTTTCATCGAGAACGTTGATGCTATGGGTGTGCATACGGGCGATTCTTATTGCACAGCACCAATGCTGACTATTTCACCCGAACTTCAGCAAAAATTACAAAAGTATGCTTACGATATCATTAACGCTATTGAAGTAATCGGCGGAACAAATGTTCAGTTCGCACACGATCCGAAGACAGGTAGAGTGGTAATAATAGAGATTAATCCACGTACTTCGCGCTCATCGGCGCTGGCTTCAAAAGCAACAGGCTTTCCCATCGCTCTTGTTTCATCCTGGCTTGCCGGAGGATTAACAATGGATGAAATTCCCTACTGGCGTGACGGATCTCTCGAAAAATATTCTCCATCGGGTGATTACGTTGTTGTGAAATTTGCGCGTTGGGCATTTGAAAAATTCGACGGATTGGAAGACAAACTCGGAACTCAGATGCAGGCTGTTGGCGAAGTGATGAGCATCGGTAAAAATTATAAAGAAGCATTCCAGAAAGCCATCCGCTCTCTTGAAATAGGAAGATATGGATTAGGTTTTGCTAAAGATTTTAATTCCAGAACTCTTGATGAATTGATGACAATGTTAAATCATCCTTCAAGCGAACGGCAGTTTATCATGTACGAAGCTTTGAGAAAGGGCGCTGATGTTAATGTGCTGCACGAATTAACGCATATCAAACACTGGTTCATTCTACAAATGAAAGAACTGGTTGAACTGGAAGAAAAAATTCTTACATATAAAAATAAAACTATTCCTGATGATCTTTTAATTCAGGCAAAAAAAGACGGGTTCGCGGATAAATACCTCGCGAAATTATTAAATGCGCCTGAGAAATCTGTTAGAGAAAAAAGACTTTCAATTGGAATGAGTGAAGCCTGGGAAGCTGTTCCCGTAAGCGGTGTGGAGGATAAAGCATATTATTTTTCAACATATAATGCGCCTGATAAAGTTGAGGTAAGCAACCGTAAAAAAATTATGGTTCTTGGCGGGGGTCCGAACAGAATCGGTCAGGGAATTGAATTTGATTACTGTTGTGTGCATGCGGCAATGGCTATCCGAAATGCCGGTTATGAATCGATAATGGTCAACTGCAATCCTGAAACTGTCTCTACGGATTACGATACATCCGATAAACTTTATTTTGAACCACTTACTGTTGAAGACGTACTAAGCATTTACAATAAAGAAAAACCGGAAGGTGTTATTGTTCAGTTCGGAGGGCAAACACCCTTGAATATCGCAAATGAACTTACTCAAGCTGGAGTAAAAATTCTCGGAACAACTCCCGATACAATTGATCTTGCTGAAGATCGCGACCGGTTCCGTCAGGTTATGACCAAGCTGGGAATTCCTCAGCCTGAATCAGGAATGGCAAGCACGCTTGATCAGGCTCTCAAAATTGCACAAAGAATCGGGTATCCGCTGATGGTGCGTCCTTCTTATGTTCTTGGCGGAAGAGCGATGAAAATTATTCTTGACGAAGATATGCTTACTCAGTATGTTCTTGCCGCTGTTGGCGTTACACCCGACAGACCATTATTGATTGACAAATTTCTTGAAGACGCGATTGAAGCCGAGGCTGATGCAATTTGTGACGGAATTGACGCCTTCGTTCCCGCTGTAATGCAACATATTGAATATGCCGGTATCCATTCGGGTGATTCAGCCTGCGTTATTCCTCCGGTTATCATTCCTGAAAAACATATAAAAACTATTGAGGAATACACAAAAAAAATCGCAATTGAACTAAAGGTCGTCGGACTCATGAATATTCAATACGCTATTTATGATGACGTTGTATACATTCTTGAGGCAAATCCACGCGCGTCGAGAACCGTACCGCTGGTTTCAAAAGTATGCAATATTTCGATGGCAAAATTAGCAACGGAAATTGTACTCGGTAAAAAATTATCCGATCTAAAACTGAAGAAAAAAATTATTAAACACTTTGGCGTAAAAGAATCCGTATTTCCGTTTAACATGTTCCCTAATGTTGATCCGCTCTTAGGACCTGAAATGAGATCAACCGGCGAGGTTCTCGGTCTGGCGGATTCATACGGATTAGCATTCTTCAAATCTCAGGAAGCTACCCAGACTACACTTCCCATCGAGGGAACTGTTTTGATTACCATTGCCAACAGAGATAAAGAGCGCATAATTGAAACAGCGAAAAATTTCCAGGATATGAATTTCAAAATTCTTGCTACCGGCGGCACCCACCGTTTTCTTAATGAGTGCAGCATAAAGTCCGAACTGATAAAAAAAGTTCATGAAGGAAGACCAAATATTATTGACGCCATAAAAAACAATGAAATCGATTTAGTGTTAAATACTCCCGCCGGAAAACTAAGTGAATATGACGATTCGTATATTCGTAAAGCGGCGATTAAACATAAAATTCCTTACATAACCACAACATCTGCAATGCTCGCGGCAACTAAGGGAATTAAAGATCGTCGGAATGGAGCCTATAAAGTGAAATCATTACAGGAATATCATGAGAGTATTGAGGAATAAAATTATAAATTTTTTCACTTACAAGTTTCATTAAAAAGCGGGTTGTTGCCCGCTTTTTGGTTTTTATAAAGCTCTCTTTATCTCATAAAGAATGAGATATTTATGACACTCATCAATAATACATTTAAAAAGTTGCTAAGGTCTTTTCATAATGCTTTGTAAACATTATATTCTAAAGTGATTTTCATGTTTTATTTACATGAAAAAACTAGCTTGGGGAAATTATTCAATAATATTTTTGTCTTAAGGAAAGTTAAAATGAAAAAGATATGTTTATTTCTTTCCGCCGGCTTCATCCTTCTTCTTAGTTTGCCGATAATGGGTCAGGAAACAACCTTAACGCTTCCCACCAACGATAACACAAGCAACTTTAACATAACAAAACAAAACGGCACGAGTGTTTTGAAAATAGACGGAAGCGGAAAAATAAGCGGTGATGGAAGCGGTCTTTCAAACGTAAAACCGGTTGCGGCTTATGCAGAAGGTAATTTATCTGTTTACTTTCACGAGGGAATGATTCCGGGATTAAATCTTTACGAAGCACAGATCATGAGAGAGGTTACAATTAACTGTCCCGGTCCGGGAATTATTTTTGCCCAGGCAAGCGGTTATTGTGATTGGGAAAGCCCAGACGAAGACCTCGCGAGAATTTGGTTTCACCCGCATCCTACCATTTCTCCTACCGGCGATTGGGAAACACCTGATTTCCACAACCTGAGAATTGTAAGCGATTATCAGTGCACGGATTCATCCGACCAATATACTTCCTGGTCTATTACCAAAACTTACACCGTTGGCAGTGTACAGAATTACACAGTTAAGATATGCGCTGACAAGCCATTTACCAGTTCCAAATTCTTAATCGGTGATGTTTCTTTGCAGTTATTATTTATTCCGACCGGCGGAACAGGTGAAGCAAATCTGAGTATTGCTACTTCGGAAATTCGCGGAACATACGTAAATGAATCCGGAATAAATCAGGGAATTGATGGCTCGCCGGCAACTTTTTCCGGGGAAAATGAAAAAGACAGAATAAGCATTCTTGAAGATGAAATAAAAGCTCTTAAAGAAAAACTAAACCGAATACTTGAGATGGATGGTGTGATTCAAAAGTAATATCCTCAAATCAACCAAACATCTGTTTTGATTTTATCATGAAGTAATTTTCTGTCGATCTGTGGGATAATAACATAAATAAATATTATAAAACGAATTCGATTCAAAAGGACACATCGCCATGAGAAATCCAAAAATATTAACCGGTATTTTTTGCATAATGATTTTGCTTGTTAAAATTTGTTTTCCTCAGGAAACATCTGTGACCCTTCCAACAGCAACTACTGCGAGCAGTTTTAGTATTTATAATAGCACACCTACAAATCTCTTTCTTGTTAATGGTGTCGGGAAAGTAGGATTATTTCAAACTAATCCCCGCGCACAGCTTGAAGTAGGCGGACTTAACGGAATATTATCTACCGGCACAACTGGTTTGGGTGATGTTTTAGCGCCGGGAGCCGGTTCGCGTTTTATGTGGTATCCACGCACGGGCGCCTTTAGAGCCGGAGTAGCTGAAACAAACTGGTGGGATGATGATGGCACAGCTAATCCAAGGCTTGCTCAGTATTCCATCGCCATGGGATATTATGCAAGAGCAACAGCTTCAAACGCAGTCGCTATAGGAATACAAAATTACGCAACCGCACAAAGCTCGCTTTCTTTAGGCGCATATTGCCAAGCAACAGGTAATTATTCCATATCAATCGGTTATGACAGTTGGGCGACAGGACAACATTCAATTTGTATCGGTCAGGGACTTTCTTCAAACGGTACGGAGGGCTCGGTTCTGATTGGCGATAATACACCCTTTGCTCGCGCGTATGCTTCGAATGACAATCAATTAACAATGCGATTCGCGGGCGGTTACAGATTCTGGACATCATATTCCGACTCAATGTTTGGTGTTTACATGCGCGGCGGAACCAGCGGCTGGAATAATTACTCCGACAGAAATAAAAAGGAAAATTTCGAGGAAATAAATTCTGAAGAACTGTTGTCTAAGATTAAAAATATGCCTATCACCAAATGGAATTACAAAGGATGTGATGTTTCAATAAAATATGTTGGTCCCATGTCTCAGGATTTTTATTCCACTTTTCATCTCGGCGGCGATGACAGTCTTGGAATTAATAGCATTTGTATGGACGGCGTAACTATTGCAGGCGTTCAGGCATTAATAAAACGAACCGATGAACAAACTGAAAAAATAGCTCAACTTGAAAAACGTCTTATAAAACAGGATGAGGAAATTTGTGAGTTAAAAAAAACAAAGGACGAGAACATCGCCTTACAAATGAGAATAACGGAAATTGAAAAAAGTTTTGCCGAGATGAAAACGCTTGTTACCGAAATAGTAAAAGAAGCATCGAAACAATTGGTTAAAAAATAATAAGAAATTGAACACAGATCATCATGATTTTTTATGATTAGTCATGATCTTAAAATATCATAACAAACATAATTATCTGCGTTCCTTATTAACTGAATAAATGTTGAAAAGTTTTTTATAGAAAACTATATCAAATAGAAAACCATGAATAGACAAATGAGAAAATTAGATTTGCGTAATAATGCCTTGGTGATATTTTTATTGGTTGCGTCTGCATTACATGCACAAGGTTTAGCAATTGGCGCAAGCACAACATTTACGCTCGGCTCAGCCACATTGAGTTTAAGCGGTAACTGGAATAATGCAGGTACATTTACTGCGGGTTCAGGTACTGTTGTTTTTAGCAGTCCCAACGGCAACCAGACAATTACTAAAGACGGCGGTGAAACTTTTAATAACCTTACCATAAACAAAGCCGCTGACGATGTTGTCCTTAATGACAATATTACGGTTGATGGAACTTTAACCTGTACTTCGGGTGATCTTGATTTGAATGGGAAAATAATTTCCCTTGGAGCCTCAGCAAGTTTAAGCGAATCAGCCGGCGCCACTGTTAAAGGCTCAACCGGTTATTTAACGGCTACAAGAAACCTTAACGCTCCTGCTGCTGAAAATGTTGCAGGTCTGGGAGCTGTTTTAACTTCCGCCGCTAATTTGGGAAATACGGTTATCAACAGACATCACGCAGTACAAAGCATTGACGGCAATAACAGCATACTCAGATATTATGATATTACCCCAACGACTAATACCGGCTTAAACGCGACTCTCGTTTATCATTATGACGATTCCGA
The DNA here is from genome assembly GCA_964516545.1 of uncultured Melioribacteraceae bacterium. Lineage (GTDB taxonomy): Bacteria > Bacteroidota > Ignavibacteria > Ignavibacteriales > Melioribacteraceae > JAHISV01. Next base: position 3,205 of record CAZEXO010000005.1, on the reverse strand, counting down.
GTTGAATGGCTCAGTTGAGCATGATTTACAATTATATAAATCCACCGATAACGGTGTAACCTGGTCAACATTAGTTGAAACACTTAATACAGTAGCAAATACGCTTACAGTTTCGGGTCTTGATGGATTTTCAAGATTCACGGCAACGGATTTTAACACACCTCCAACTGGGGCTGACAATTCCGTAACAACAAACGAGGACACTGATAAAACTTTTGCGTCCGGCGATTTTACTTTCAACGACATTGACCCTGATGTCTTCAGCGGAATTCAGGTAACTGTCCTTGAATCGAAAGGAACTCTGAAATACGACGGTGCGGATGTAACCGTAAATTTGGCTTGCCCGGATGTTACAAAACTTGTTTACTCGCCTGTGGCTAACGAACACGGAAATAACTACGCGACTTTCAAATTTAAGGTTTATGACGGCACTGATTACAGTACATCGGATTACACGATGACGATTCATGTAACATCCGTAAATGACGCCCCTGTACTTGCCGCGATTGAAGGAGCCCCATTGAATTATTCCGAAGGCACTGCCGCAGAAACATCAACAACTATTTCAATTACCGATGATGAAGTAAATCTTGAAGGCGCTGTAATTCGGATAACCGGGAATTATCAGAATGACCAGGATATTCTTCTCTTCACAAATCAAAACGGAATAACCGGAACCTGGACTAACGCAACAGGAACGATGACTTTAAGCGGAACTTCAAGTGCAGCTAACTATCAAACCGCGATAAGAAGCGTTAAATATGATAATACAAGCGATACTCCAAATACTTTACAACGAACGGTTACATTTATCGTGAGTGACGGTGACCTGAACAGTAATTCATTAACACGTCAGATAAATGTTACTGCTATTAATGATGCGCCGGTGCTCGCGGGTATTGAAGGTAACGCGCTTTTTTATTATCCGGGAAATCCGGCTACACAAATCACCGCGTCAATAACTGTTTCTGACCCTGATGATGCCAACATTGAAAGTGGAATTGTCACCATCGGAAATTACGTGAATGGTCAGGATGAATTACTTTTTACAAACCAAAACGGAATCACCGGAGTTTGGAACGCAGCTTTGGGAACATTGACTCTTACCGGCACAACCACGCCGGGAAATTATCAAACAGCCTTAAGATCGATATTATATAATAATACTTCTCAATCGCCCAATCTTGGCACTCGAATAATTTCTTTCACCCTAAATGACGGAGATATTAATAGCCAGGTAGCTTCAAGAAATATTAATCTGCAGGGAGAATTTAATCCACCGACTGTTGCCGTGAATACCGGGGGAACGGTTAAAGAAGGAGGACATTTTATTTTTCACGACACGTTCCTGAGGGCTGGCGATCCAAACGGATCGACTTATTCTATTACTTTCACCCTCATTGAAGAACCTAAATTCGGAACCCTGAATTTGAACGGAGCTTCACTTTCAATGGGAGGTTTATTTACATTTACCCAGAATGATATCGCGAACTCTAAACTTATTTATTATCATAACGGCGAGGAGAGTGAAACAGACACAATCGCCTTTAGATTATCCGACGAAGACGGCGATTCTTCAGAGATAAATTATTTTGTTTTCACCATAGAAGGTGTAAATGATTCACCGGTTGTCTCGGTTATTCCCACCATGATAATGAATGAAGACGAAACTAAAATAATTCTTTTCGAATATTTTAGGACATACGTGAATGATCCCGATAATGATTTCAACACTCTTTCACTTACATTAAGCGCCGCGAGCCCGAATGCTGAAATATCCGTGGTAAACAATTCATTTAAAATTGTCTGCGTAGAAAACTGGTACGGAACTGCAATTCTTAATCTTGAAATTAGTGACGGTGAATTTTCCGTCAACACGGATTTTTTACTTACTGTTCAGCCTGTGAACGATCCGCCAGTTATAACTGGGCTGCCGGTAAGTTTTGAGTTTATTCAGACACAAACCGCAACAATAAATTTTACTGGTACTGCTCACGATATTGAAACACCTGATTCATTACTTGTATTTTCTTTTTCAGCCGAACCGGATTCACTGATTACTTCTTTCAATAATTCAACAAAAATATTAACTCTGGCATCCATGGGAGGATTTCGTGGGAATGTTGAATTAAAAGTTATTGTTACCGATCAAGACGATGGAAGAGCCGAAGAAATAATTAGTGTGAACGTAAACCTTGACCCGACGGGCATTGAACGAGTTGACGGAATACCAGCGGACTACTCCTTATTCAATAATTATCCCAATCCTTTCAACCCGACAACAAAAATCAGATTCGGATTACCTGAAACCGCACAAGTAACATTAATAATTTACGATGTCTTGGGCAGAGAGGTAGAAACGCTGATTAATTCCGAACAACACGCCGGTTATTACGAATACAACTGGAACGCTGTTAACTTCTCCTCCGGAATCTATTTTTTTGTTCTCACTTCTCAGTCACAAAATAAAAGTATCAGAGAAATTCGCAAGATGCTTTTAATTAAATAACTTTTAAAATGAGAAGGATAAATTTTATTTCGCGAGTAATATTTTTATACCCTCTAACGCTTGATGTCTCAGTGGAATTACATTTCCGTTCACCCGAATGAAATCATTGAAGAAAAATAAATTCACGATCATGAATTCAATAGTCTGAAGTCCGTAGGAATAACGTGAAAAAATCAGGAAAACAATTTTTCTGAATGGGGTTAGAATTGAGCTACGAATTATAACCTTCAGTCAAGGTTTGCTGAATCCGTGGTAATTGTTTTCATCCCAACGCGGGTTGATTTTTTTTATCATCGGAATTGCCCCGTCATTTCTGTTCAACAAACCAATCAATGAGCCTTCGGGCGATACTTACCTTATCGGGTATTTCAGGTAAACAATCACGGGTAAACCATCCGGCTTCGATGATTTCTTTCTCATCGATTTTTATTTCACCGGATTCCCACTCGGAGGTGAATCCAATCATTAATGAATTCGGAAAAGGCCAGGGCTGACTGGAAAAATATTTTATATTTTTTATATCGATGCCACACTCTTCCCTGACTTCCCGTTTAACACACTCTTCCAACGATTCACCCGGCTCAACAAATCCCGCGAGAACACTATACATTTTTGTAGGAAATCTTTTCGAACGCGCGAGAAGAATTTTATCATCTCTGATTACCGCCATTATTACTGCCGGCGCCTGCTGAGGAT
>CAZEXO010000004.1:0-50933 GCA_964516545.1 uncultured Melioribacteraceae bacterium | reverse complement strand
GAGAGAGTGGGATTCGAACCCACGGTACGTTGCCGTACGACGGTTTTCAAGACCGTTCCGTTATGACCGCTTCGGTATCTCTCCGTACTCAGACGCAGAAAGTATAGTAACATATATGAGGGTCCTTGTCAACTTACATTATTGGCCGAAGCCAAGCAGCAAATCATGAATCTCCATCCGGCCTTTTATTGTTTTTACTGGCTTTTTCGGTGTTTGCGCGCTGTGTCCTTGTCTCAGCGGCGGTGATTTTAGTCAGGATAAAACGCCTGACAAACCTGCTGTTTTTGCTCTCACCGCGGTTTTTAATATAGATATACCCGATGACAGAAAATACTACCGCGCCAAAAAAATTAACGAATAAGTCCTTCATCGTATCGATTATCCCGATATCGAGATAGCCGTTTATAACTATTTCAGCCGGCTGCCCGTTGACACGACCGGAGACGACCGTTTTCAAAATATCCGAGATAACAACAGGTACGTTTCTACCTTCCGGATTGATATAAACAGAGCTGATGGAGGATACCAGCGTGTCCTTTTGCATGTCGTATCGGAAAAGCATATCGGCACCGTACTCGATGAATTCCCACAAAACGCCGATAGTCATGGAAAAACAAAAAGCCACGAGCGCCACAAAAGCGGGGGACATACTGATGGAGAACCTGCCATGCCTGTTCAGAATATCGATCATTGCAATACCGATGGCCGCGCACAAAAAGCCATTGACAGTATGTAGCATCGTGTCCCAGCCGGGGACATTGAGGTAGAATTCACGTATCTCTCCAAGTATTTGGGCTGCAAAAATAAAGAGGAGAACGATGACTTCCAGCGTATCCGGCACGTCGACCTTGATTCGTTTTTCCACAAAGGTCGGTATCATAAAAAGAACAAGCGTCAGGATACATATGAACGCATTGCCGTAATCTCCGTTCATGATCTGTGCGATCAGAACGCCGACAACCATCAGCCTCAAAATCCAGTAACAGGTGAAAAGCCACGGGCTTTTTCTGGCTGCTTGTTTAGCTCGAATCCAGAATAACCGAGTTTTTCTTGATTTAGGCATGTTGTCTGCTCCTTTTCTGCCGACCGCCTTTTGCTCAGTCTGTATTGATTCGCCCGATATCTGTCCTGTAATGCGCCTTATTAAAACTGATGCTTTTCACGCCCTCGTAAGCGCGCCTGACTGCATTCCGGAGGGAATCGGCTGTCGCCGTAACACCCAAGACGCGCCCGCCGTTTGTGTGGTACTTGCCGCCCATAAGCTTTGTCCCGGCGTGGAACACGGTGATGTCTTCCGGAATGGCGTCTAGGCCGGTGATTTCATAGCCCTTTTCGTAGCTTTCGGGGTATCCGCCGCTGGCCATGACTATTGTGCAGGCGGCGCCGGGCCGCCATTTGATCTGTATCCGATCAAGCTTTTCGTCAACAACAGCTTCAAATATTTCGAGAATATCGGTTTCCAGCATTGACAGGATCGGCTGCGTCTCCGGGTCGCCGAAGCGCGCGTTGTACTCCACGACACGGGGTCCCTTGGGGGTGAGCATCAAGCCAAAATAGATGACACCCTTAAAGACGCGGCCTTCCTTTTTCATTGCCTCGATTGTCGGCAAGAAGATCGTTTTCATGCAGGTTTCCGCGATCTCCGGCGTGTAGTTGGGACTGGGGCAAATAGCGCCCATGCCGCCGGTGTTCGGACCCTCGTCGTTGTCATTGACGCGCTTGTGGTCCTGAGACGACAGCATGGGGATGATCGACCTGCCGTCCGTAAATGCCAATACCGTGACCTCGGGGCCTGTCATAAATTCCTCGATGACGACGTTCAGTCCGCTGCTGCCGAATTTCTTATCCAGCATCATGGACTTGACGGCATTGACAGCCGTGTCGGCATCCTGGGCGACGACGACGCCCTTACCCAGTGCCAGCCCGTCGGCCTTGACAACAATCGGCGCGCCCTTTTCGTTAATATAAGCAATTGCCTTGCCGATATCCGAGAAAACCTCGTATTCCGCCGTCGGGATGCCGTATTTCTTCATGAGGCTTTTTGAGAACACCTTGCTCGCTTCAATAAGCACTGCATTTGCGCGTGGGCCGAAGGCGCGGACGCCGGCGTTTTCAAGAGCGTCGACAAGACCCAGTGCCAGCGGATCGTCCGGCGCGACCATGACGAAATCGATGGCGTTTGACTTGACATAGCTCAGGATACCGTCGATATCGGTGGCCTTGATGTCAACGCATTCGGCAATTCCTGCGATCCCGCCGTTTCCAGGCGCGCAGTAGAGCTTTTCAACACGCGGCGATTTCCGGAGCGCCCAGCAGATGGCGTGCTCGCGTCCGCCGCCGCCAACGACAAGAACGTTCATGATGATGACCTCCCGCCCCTAAAAGACATTAATGATGGAACAGCCGTATCCCCGTGAATGCCATGACCATGCCGTACTTGTCGCAGGTTTCGATAACACTGTCGTCGCGGATGGAGCCGCCGGGCTCGGCGATGTATTGGACGCCGGATTTTTTTGCGCGCTCAATGTTATCGCTGAAGGGGAAGAAGGCGTCACTGCCGAGAGCGGCCCCGCTCAAGCTCGAAATCCAATCTTTCTTCTCGGCTTCTGTCAATACAGGCGGCCTTTCCTCAAAAAGCCCTTCCCAGGAGCCGTCCGCCGTGACGTCCTCGTACTCGTCCGTCAGATAGATATCGATGGTCGTGTCGCGCGTGGGGCGGCCGATATCTTTGAATTTCAGGCCCAGCACCTTCGGGTGGCGGCGCAGCCACCACCGGTCGGCTTTGCTGCCTGCAAGGCGTGTACAGTGGATGCGGCTTTGCTGGCCGGCGCCGATACCGATGGCCTGGCCGTCCTTCACATAGCAGACGGAATTGGACTGCGTATACTTGAGGGTGATGAGCGCGACGATGAGGTCGCGTTTGGCACTGTCGGTGAGGTCCTTGTTTTTCGTGACAATATCGGAGAGCATATCCGCACCGATTTTAAGCTCGTTCCGACCCTGCTCGAAGGTGACGCCGAAGACGTCCTTATGTTCGATTTGTTCCGGGATATAGTTCGGGTCGATTTTGATAATGTTGTAGGAACCCTTGCGTTTTGTTCTGAGAATTTCCAGCGCCTTTTGCGTATATCCTGGAGCGATGACGCCGTCGGAGACCTCCAGGGCAAGAACGGCCGCCGTCTCCTCGTCACACGTGTCGGACAGCGCAGCCCAGTCGCCGTAGGAGCTGACGCGGTCAGCGCCCCGTGCCCGGACATAGGCGCAAGCGAGAGGCGATAAGGACATATCTTCGACGAAGTATATCTTTTTATCGATATCGGTCAGGGGGAGGCCGACGGCGGCGCCGGCGGGGGAGACGTGCTTGAAGGAGGCGGCGCAGGGGAGATTCGTTGCTGCGCTCAGTTCGCGGACAAGCTGCCAGCTGTTGAAGGCGTCGAGGAAATTGATGTAGCCCGGCTTGCCGCCGAGTACCTCGATGGGCAGATGACCGTTCGTCATGAAGATGCGCGAGGGCTTCTGGTTCGGGTTGCAGCCGTATTTGAGTTCAAGCTCTTTCATGCTGAAAACCTCCTGCGGAGATTATTTTACTAATTTCTAAGGTTTTTATTGATGATGATGCTTTCTGCTTCACCGGTTTGAATGTCCTTCGACATGCCGTACAGGGAAACCCTGTTGTTCTCGTTCAGCGCGTTCCACACGCTGCTTGTCAGCTCACCGAGGGTGCCGTTTATGACGACAGGTTTCGGCTCTCCCTCGAAGGAGGGGATAGGATCGCCGTCACATTTGTACGTATGGATGAAATGCCCCATGCCGGCAACCGCGGTGTCGTATTCATAGAAATAGCGGCAGCAGCAGGATGGGTTGCCGTCAAGGCTTTTGAGAATCGACAGCTTATAGCTTCCGTCCGGCAGGACGAGGCCCGATATGCGCGGCGTATAATTGGGTGCGTCCGGCTCGAAGTCGCGCTTTAATAGTGACGTGTGAAAGCTGTTTTCAGCCAGCATATTGTCACGGATAGTTTCTGTCTGGTCACCGTTTGTGACGATGATATGCCCGTCGCAAACACGGACGGGATGGTAAATGACGAGGCTGGGGTCCGTGAGCTTTGCGGGGTCTCTTTTGTTAGGTAACCGGTAGCGCCGGAACAGAGCGATTCGAATACGTTCTCGTCATTTTCATGGATTGATAGTATTATAAAATCTATATCGGGATGTTTCTGTTTAATTTTTTTTATTCCTTCAATACCCGACATTCCGGGCAAACCAATATCCATCAGAACAACGTCGGGAAGATTTTCTTCAATGCCTTCAATTGCAGATTCACAATCTGAATAAGTTGCCGGACATTCATATCCTTCCGTGGCATTAATTAATAACGCGAGACTATCGCGTATTTCCTGATGATCTTCCACAATGGCTACTGTTATCACTTCGCTCCCGGTAAATAATTAAATTCGACATTTTGATAATAAACAATTACTCTCTCGTTTTCAATTATATCGTTATTCGTCCTTCAAACAATACGGTTGTTCCCTGGTTGTTTAGAGAAAGAATTTCAGCTTTACAATTAATATTTTTCGCGCGCGTAACAATGTTGCGTAAACCCCGTCCCCTCGATTCCTTTACAATATCAAAGCCTTTTCCATCATCTTGAAGAGATATCTTCAATAAATCATCGGTAAAAGAAAATTCCAACAGAACGTTCTCGGCTCCGGAATATTTCAAAACATTATTCATCGCTTCTTTATAAATGAGTGTGATTTGTCTTCGCCAATCCATAGTAAGTTTTACGTTTTCGAACTCATGCGAAATACCTTTCACTCTGAAGGCAATTCCGGTTTTATCAAAAAGGTCATCGCCGAAATCTTTCAGTCTGATAATCGTATCATAAAGAGTGTCTTTAACCGGGTCAAGTGTCCAGATAAAATCTCTTACCCCATGTGAAAGACTTTTAGTGATATCACCGATGTGTTCCAGATATTCCTTCTTCTCTTCTTCAGATTTGCAGGAATCCTTTTTAAGAATTTCAGCATAGAGCGATATTTTAGTTAGGCGATAGCCCAATTCATCATGAAAATCGTCAGCGGCTTTTTTTCTTACACTTTCATTTTCCTGCAGGCGCACTTCTTCGATTTCCATAGCCTTTCTTAATTCACTTTTCACTCTTAATTTATGCACGAGATAAAATATTCCGACAAGAAGAAACACCAACAATGAATTGAACCACCATGTTCTCCAGAAGGGGGGAGTGATAATTAATGAAACCGCCAGCACTCTATCGCTCCATATTTTATCACTGTTCGTAGCTTTCACCTCAAAAATATAATCACCGGGAGGAAGATTTGTGTAACTCGCTTTTGTTGTGTTTCCGGAGTAAACCCAGTTATCATCTATTCCAATCAGCCTGTAAGCGTAATCAATTTTTGCCGGATTAACATAATCAAGAGCGGCAAATTCAAAGGTTATAAAGTTATCAGAATAATCAAGAATGATTTCTTTTACCGCTGTAATTTCCTTCTCGAATATCAATTGTTCATCAAATCTTTTTATTGAAGTAATATAAATAGGCGGGACGAAAGATTTGGGTTTCAGTTTCGAGGGGAAAAAAGAATTAAATCCATTAATGCCTCCGAATAACATTTCTCCGTTCTTTCGTTTCAGATAAGCGCCGTCAACAAACATGTTACTTTGTAATCCGTCGCCGATATCGTAATTAACAAAAGTTTCAGTCTCAGGATCGAATCTTGATAATCCTTTATTAGTGCTTAAGTAAAGAAAACCTTTGTCGTCTTCAAGAATTCCTTTAATTACTCTGTCGGGTAATCCATGGTTTTCATCATAATAAACAAAACTATTTTTCTGCTTAAGAAACTTATTCAGTCCGCCGCCGGTACCGAGCCACAAATCTCCTTTTTGGCTTTCATGTATTGAATAAATATAATTATGACTCAATGTTCCTTTGACTTTTGGATCATGTCGATAAGAAACCATTTCATCACTCAAAGGTTTTTTCATGAACAATCCGCGGTTCGTACCAATCCAGATATTTCCCTCTTTGTCTTCAAAAAGAGATTCGATTCTTTCCTCTTTTGTTGAAGGCTCCATTAGTCCCGGAAGATAACGAATAAACTCATCACTGCCGGAATAGTATTTATTCAGTCCTTTAAATGTACCTACCCACACGGTCCCTTTTCTGTCAACAAGAATTTCAGTAACTCTGTTATCACTTAGGCTAAAACGATTGAGAAAATTATACTTGTAATGAGATATTTTTTTTGAATCAAGATTAAGCTTGTCAAGCCCGTTGTTTGTACCAATCCATAAATTATTATCCTTATCAACAGCGAGTGAACGAACATTATCAGAGCTTAGTAGTCCGGGTAATTTTGCCACGCTGGAATAAATATTTATTTCGTTTTTTTCTTTATTGAAACTGTTGAGCCCGCGATTCGTAGCAAGCCAGATTATTCCCTTCTCATCTTCCGATATGTCAAAAATATGATTATCGCTGAACGTACTTTCAAGCATCGCGTTTTTTCTATACAAATTAAATTTATCCTGGTTAACGTAAATTTTGTCAACTCCGCCCAAATAAGTACCAACCCAGACAACGCCCGACATATCTTCGTAAACAGCTACAACAACATCGCTGCTTAACGAGTGAGGATCATTTTCAACATGTTTTAGGTGAGTGATTAATTTAAGTTTACTGTCAAAAACATGAAGACCATTTCCACTGCCAATCCATATTCTTCCGCTACGATCCTCATAAACACAATTAATCAATTCACCAGTTAAAGCAGAAAATTCAGAATCTCCTGAACTCAAATATTTATTTTTCTTCTTATCAAAAACGTACAAGCCTTTTTCTGTTCCGACCCAAAACACATTTTCTCTTCCTTCAAATATTACGGTTATAACCGCAAAAGAAGTCTGTCGTCCATTGTCAAGTTCAGTGAATCTTGTGAAGTTATCTTTTGTGGAATTATATCTGTGAAGTATACCGTCGTTTGATCCGAGCCAGACCTCGCCGTTTTTATCTGTCAGAATTTTGCTGATTGCATTAACACTTATTGAAGCAGGATTATCCTGATCACTCATATAAATTTTAAATTGGAGAGTACTTTTATTTATCTTGATTACTCCCGCGTCGAGAGTGCCAACCCAAATGTTGCCTTTAGTGTCTTCGGCAAGACTCCAGACAAGTCCGTTCCATTTGTCACCCAACCCGAAAAATTCAACATCAAGTCTTGTGAATAAACCTGCATCTTTATCGTAAATATTAAGACCGCCGCTGTAAGTGCCTATCCACAGTCGTCCTTCGCTGTCTTCAATTATAGTTGTTATATCATCGTTTGAAAGAGAATTTGTATCCTCAATGGAAGTCCGATAGTTTGTGTAACGGTTGCCGTCGTATTTGATCAGACCGAGCGCTGTTCCAATCCATATAAACCCGCGTTGATCCTGAACAATAGAAAAAACCATGTTGTGAGCTATTCCTTCTTCAAGCGAGAGACGCTCGATTCGGAAATTATCTCTTTCCTTCTCAGCTAAACCGAAAACATCTGGTGTGAATAAGAAAAGAATGAAAAACACGGCGAATTTTTTCATGCGTGAATTTTTATTCGTTTTAGGATCGTTTTAAAATAGCGATTTTTGTTAAGTGAACCGATGGAAATTTGACTTCACTAATTCAATAACATTTCCGGGAACAACGACGGCTCACCCGGACAATTAATTATTAATATACATTTTATTCGGTAGTTTGATTTTTACTCCGGTGTTCTTTCCCTGCATATCGGAATCCTGATCGCCAACACACATTATTATGTTATAACCTGTTTCAGTTAAGCGTATACGTTCAAGTTCTTTGAATTCGGATGAGGAAATTTTTTCATATTCTTCGGCACGGCAGATGAGCGTATCGAATTTGTTAATTCCAACTGTTTTTAGATTTTCAAATGTATGATGATATGTTTCCTGTGAGCGAGCGGTAAGAAAAATCACGGCGATATTTTTTTCAATCAGACTTTTGTATAAATCGACTGTGTTGTTTATCGGTTTTGCATCAATGTTTGCCAGATAGTCATCCCATAATTTTCTCTCATATCCGAAATCAATACTTTTTATGTAACCATAATTTGAGAGAATTGTTTCATCAACATCGAATATTACGGCAGGATTCACAACATCAGCCCGCTCAGAAAGAAATTCATAAGCCGGTTCAAGCGCTGCTTGCAGGTTATCTTCATATTCGCCGGATTCATAATAATCGATTACCCTGCTCTTGCTAACTGATAAATTCTCAATGTTTTTGTCACAGGATGAAAATACAAGTGCGATCGTTATAATATATAAATAAATAAAACAGTTCTTCATATTTCATTAGCCTTAATTCTAAAGGGGGGATAAATTTAAGAAAATCATTTGCGTAATCCAATCAGGCCGGGACTATAGAAGATGAGAAATTAGTTTTTACTCCACTTCAACTCATTTTTTATCCAGGCGGCAACAAGCCTTTTAATAACAATACGAAAATAAATTTTCGCAATTTCTTCTTTTATTAATAATAATTTTTCCAGTGTTAATTTCACATTCACTCCCATGCTATTTCTTTTAATTCCTTTCACTTACATGAAGATACAAAATCCTCATTCAAATTATGAAAATAACTTCATCGTGATAAAAATATTTGCTGCCAGAAACTATAATTTTCTCGCCACCACAAAAGGTTTTTTAATTATTTCCTGATATCCGCTGAATGGATCGCTTGCCTCAAAAAGAGCAATGTAAATTCCTATTCGTAAGGCGCGTCCCGATTCATCAAGTCCGTTGAAAATCACCTCCCCGCTGCTTCCTGTCAGCTCATTGTTTACCAGAGTTTTTACCAGCCGTCCTTCCCTGTCGAATATTCTCAGACGATAACGGGAAATAACTTTCGGTAAATTGTAACTTATGATTGTGAAATCTTCAAATCCGTCATTATCCGGTGAAAAAGGATTCGGGTTAATTTCAAACTTTGTATCTGACTTAACAACTTCGATGTGGATTGAGTTCTTTTTCCCGGGTGTCGCTCCCCATAAATCAACGCTGCTATTCCAATTGGAATTATCAAGAGCTGACAATCCGGTGTTGATTCGTTCAAGAGACGTGTTTTTATTTGTCACTAAATTCGGATTGTGAAAAGTATTTTCGTAATGAACCGAATCTATTTTATTATTCCAATGATCAAATATCGCGATTTCGCCTGATGTATTCGGAAGACTAAATCCGCTATTCCCATGGATAAAACATTTACTTTCTGTGCTCAACCATGAATAATTATTTACTAAAGAAGAGTCGGAAGCAAAAACAAAATAATCTCCGGGAGATAAATTTGTGAGGGAATTAGTCAGTTCGTACGAATATTTTCCAACTCTTACATAACATCCGGATAGCTCGATATTTTCAGAGGATTTATTATGTATCTCAATAAACTCAGAATTATCAGCAGAAGGATCAAACATAATTTCATTTATCACTAATGAATTCGCATTTATGTTTTGTAATTCCGTAACCGAGTTGGTTTCGCCCGGTGTGCCCCCGCGGTTGTTAACGGAAGGATACCAGTTCTGACAATCACAAGAATAATCTTGTGAATTAATTCTTTCGAGTGATCTGTTTTTATAATAGTCCGAAGATATTCCCGAAACATCATAATAAACCGAATCAATTACATTGTTGAAAATATCTTTCAGAGTAATTTCCAGCTTTGTATTGGTTAATGAAAATGAACTGTTACTTGTTATGTTGATTTTCCAATCATCAATTATTTTCGGATAGTTATTGAGCACTGAAGAATCACGTGAAATAATGAAATATTCCTGAGGATGAAGATATAACTGATAATTATTTAACGGAATCTGATTTCCATTAATCATAAGAAAACAGGAAGCAAGCTCGATGCTCTCATCGCTGACATTCAGAATTTCCAAATAATCGCAGTTCGTTGATGACGGATTAAACATTATTTCATTAATCACCAGCGAGTTTATTTCAACAGGTATTAATCCAGATACTGAATTAATGCGACCCGGTGTTCCTCCATTTATGCTGATGGAAGTAGACCAGTTATTTTTATAACATGAGTTTTCGCGGGAGACAATTTTTTCCTTGGAAAACCCTTTTTCAATATTCCACGAACTATCATAAAATAAACTGTCAATTGTAAATCCTCTCGAATCATAGATAATAATTTCATCTTCACTTGTATTATTCAGAGATGCAAAGTCAACAACATCGCATTTAATTCCCTCTTTGATTAATGTACTTCTTAAGGAGGTATCTTTACAAATAACAAAATACTCTCCGGGATAAAGTGTACATCCTTTTTCACAAAAGGTTTTTTTTGCACTTTTAGAATTATCCGTAATAAACCATCCACCAAGATCAATCTCATAATTTGAGGAATTAAAAATTTCAATCCATTCATCCTGCCCTTCGGCAGCGTTGCTCATGAATTCATTAATTAATATACTCCCCCGAGGCGGTCCTACTTTTATGCTAAAGTTAATACTATTATTCGATAATAAGGTATCCGACGAACTGATCACTTCAGCAAAAAATTCAGTATTCCTTTCAAGTACAATCAATTCACAACAATTGTAACACTTAATTTCTTTCCGCTTGATTATCTCTGTAGGTAAACTTTTTAACAGCTCTTTATTTTCATTTATCGTGTAAATATTTATTGTACCTCGTGGACAGTCAAATAGTCCGAGGTTTTCCACCTGAATTTCAAGAGAGATTTTTTCACCGACAACTGGATTTAACGGAAAACAATTTAATAGTTTTATCGACAAGTCAACTCCGCAATTGGTCATCGAATTTATTATCCCGGGTGTACTTCTTTCCGAATCTTCCGAGGACATCCAATTCAACGAGTCATTGGAAAGAACATCCGTTGAAATACGTTCCAGAGAATATCCTTCTTTCGATTTGAATCTGCTTCCATAAAAAACTGAGTCAATCATGTGATTGTAATAGTCAGTTACTACAACACCGTCAAGAGTGTTATTTAGATTTGCGAATGAGTTAATTATCATGTTTGGAACATTGTCATGATGAGTTGAAAGACTTTTATCTTTTGAAATTACGCAATAAGAACGGGGCGATATCTTTTGCGAACTTTTTAATTCTGTTCTTGCCGGTGTTGATAAGATATCGCTAATCACCAACCCCTCAAGCGGAATTTCAAAATCACTGTTGTTGTATAATTCAATCCATTCAGGTTCACCATTAATGGGTTGATACATTATCTCGTTTATTAACAACATTGAGTTTTCAATTGACGGGTATATTTTTTGAGATATTTTATTATTTCGCGGTTCCTCATCATTTTCCGAAGAACATTCTACTGTTAAATCATGTACACCGGTGCATTTTAAATATTTGCTGATATGTATATCCTTTCCTTCGCCCGGAATTAACTGGATAATTCCCCCTGAATAAATCTGTTTTATTTTTCCTTGTGCGGTTTCATAAATTTCTATTTTAGTGGTTGAACTAATTTTCCCGATATTTTTGATCTGAACCATGAAAGATAATTCATCACCGGGTTTCGGCTGTTCAGGATTAGTTATTAGCTTTTCTATTTTTATATCGTAGTCTTTTTGCGAGACTGAATTTGTTCTCCATGGAGTTGCGCCTATTTCACTGTTTGAACTTTTCCAATTTAGCGAATCATTCGCTTGTGTATCAGTTGAAACTCTTTCAAGAGATTTTCCATTTCCGCCTCCCCAAGCAGAATTATATTCAAGACGTGTAATTGTTCGTCCGAGCGAATCTTTTATTATAACACAATCCCCGTTGTTATTTAATGAAGGAAAATTACATTCAATAAAATCACCTGACTTGCCGTACTTTTCCATGCTGTCAAAACTTCGGGTAATTACCAGAAAATTTTTTGCTTTTATTTTCTGGTTATCTTTATTCCATCTGAAATCACTTCGGTTATCACAAATAAAAATTCCTCTCAGCGAAATATACTTGTTGGTGGTGTTGAATAATTCAATCCATTCCTCTTCATTTCCAACCGGTGCGAACATTATTTCATTTACAATTATGTCGCCCGGATTCATCCTTAATTCAATGCAGTCGACAGACAGAGTAAGCGAGTTGTTTTCTGTTTCCTCATCCATCTCCTCTGAAATCACTACCTGAAAATTATTTTTACCCGGTAACAATCCATCAAACACTAATCTGATTTTCAGTGAATCTTCAGCAGATGAAAATGCATAATTCTGATTAATAATTATCTCCTCTGTCTCATAAAGCGAATTATTATTTCTGTCATGAAATAATGTTAGTTGAAAATCAGCAGGTTTATTACGTCCTTTATTTACAACTGTTGCGTTTATCGCGAGACTATTTCCCAAAATCACATAAGAACTGTCTGTTTCTAATCGCGCTAACTCAATGTCAAATAATTTATAACTAAGTGAGTTAGTTTTCCCCGGAGTTCCTCTTGTTTTACTAAAACATGTCTGCCAATTAAGAGAATCATTGGAATCAGAATTATAACTTATTCGCTCAAGCGAAAATGTTTTCCCGCCACCCCATTTTTTCGAGTAATGAACGCTGTCAATTTTATTATGGTAATGATCATATAATGCAACCACATCTGATAAATTATTAAGAGAAGGAAGATTTACTTTAAGAATTCTTGCGGGAATTTCCTCATAAAAACTTTCCAGATTATCTTTCGCACTTATAACAAGATATTCGCTCGGCAACAAATAAAACGAAGTATCCGGCAATTTGATGGAGCGATATTCATCAGCAATTGTCCAGCCGGAAAGATTTATTTTTTTGTTGCTTGTATTAACAACCTCAAACCATTCAGGCTCGTCGTCATACGGCTCGAACATTATTTCATTTATTACAAGATCATTGTAAGAATATACTTTGGGAAGCACTGTCAGTTTTTTCGAAAGCGAGTTGTTCACATAATTCATGTCACTGCTGAACCCCAGGTAACATTCGATTATAAATTCCCCTAATTGTAAATTCTTTATTTCAGCAAATACTGTTGTGCCATCTCCTGGTTGAAAATTATAAAAATTCTCCTCTGATAGAATATCTTGTCCATTCATAATTACTACATAGAAATTGTCTGCTGTTTTTTTTCCTAAATTAGAAATGTAAGCCCGAACAATCACTACTGAGTCTTCAATTCCTACCATGGGAGTAAACCCGATATCTGTGACAGCGAGATCATAATCTTTCGGTGAAATAGAATTATACTTTCCCGGAGTAGCGCCTTCACCGGCAATTGATGTTCCCCAATTATTTTTATTGTTGCTATCTCCGTCGAAAGAAATTCGTTCCATTGATTTCCCGCTTTTACCTCCCCAGGAACTACTGTATGAAACCGAATCAATGAGTTCGCCTGAGGCATTGAATAATTTCACTTCATCTTCATTAGTAAATAAAGGCCATTTGGGACAAATGTAATTAAAAGAATATGAGTAGTTATCAGCAACTTGAAGATTACGGGAGAGAATCAAATACTCTTCGCTGTGAATATAATATTCATTTAAAATAATTGTTTGGGGGTTGTTTTTGTTATCATCGAATGCAAAACCATTCAGATTTATTGAATCCTGCGAACAATTATAAATCTCAATCCATTCAGGCTCAGGACTCGTTGGGCTGTGCATAATCTCATTGATTATCAAACCTGTTCCTGATGACTGAGCTGTGACTTTCGCAGAAAAAAAAATTGACTGGGTCAGAAAAATTCCCAATAAACAGAAGTTAAAAATGTCCCCCATTTAGCTAACTCCACGTATTGATAATTATATGATAGCACAAATTATGATATAAATATTAATACACAAGAATTTAATTGTGGAATTTGCCAGGGCGGGCGGTCCTAAACCAGCGCCAACAAACGCGTGCAAAACTCTCTCAAAATGACCATATTTGCGTAGAATAAAAAAGTAAGAAATTAAACATGAACGAACCTTTAATAAGAGTCGGCATTTTATCAGCCCCGGAAATTGAATTCATTTTATTCGGCGGGTACGCGTATGATAAAATCAGCAAACCGGTGAAAGGAAAAATGACAGCTACGATTAAAGAGGGTTCCATAAAAATCAATTTCAAGGATACAGATTTTTTTCATAGCGGTGAAGTATCGTTCCGACCGGTTGATTTCGAAACAGGTTCCATTCAGTTAAAAAATGTTGTCATTGGAAAAAACTTTCACTGGGAACGGAAAGAACACCAGCGATTTCCCGGAAACCTCAAACTTATTATTGAAGATAACAAACTTACCGCAATAAACGAGTTACCGCTCGAAGAATATTTAACAAGTGTTATTTCATCTGAAATGAGTCCTCACAGTTCACTTGAGTTTTTAAAAACACACGCCATCGTATCGCGAAGCTGGATTCTCTCCCAAATGGAAACGAATAAAAAGCGAGATGTAACTACTCAGGGAATGATCACGAATGAAAATGAAATTATCAAATGGTATGACCGCGAAGATCACAAAAGTTATGATGTATGCGCCGACGATCATTGCCAGCGTTATCAGGGTATCACAAAAGTAATTTCAAAAACTGCCCAGGAAGCCATCAGCGCTACCAGAGGTCTGGTTCTCAAATATAAAGATGAAATATGCGATACACGTTATTCAAAATGCTGCGGCGGACTAACGGAAAACTTTGAAAATGTTTGGCAGCATGTTAAACACAATTATCTTAGTGTTGCGCCTGATTATAAGTTTGAACCGGATAATTACAACACAGATTTTACATTTGAACAGAACGCAGAGAAATGGATTAAAAATAAACCGGCTGCTTTTTGTAACACCACTGATGAAAAAATTTTAACTCAGGTACTTGTTGATTTCGATCAGGAGACAAAAAATTTCTACCGTTGGAAGATTGAATACACTCAGAATGATCTGAAAGAACTGATAAAAAAAAGAACAGGTATTGATTTTGGCGAGATAAAAAATCTGGAGCCTCTTGAACGAGGAAACTCATCCCGAATAATAAAACTAAAGATTGTCGGCACAAAAAAGACCGTTACAATTGGCAAGGAACTTGAAATAAGACGTTCGCTTTCCGAATCGCATCTTTACAGTTCAGCGTTTGTTGTTGAGCGGAAAAACATCGTAAATGAAATTCCCGAAAAGTTTATTTTATACGGCGCGGGATGGGGACATGGCGTCGGACTCTGTCAGATAGGCGCCGCAGTGATGAGCGAAACCGGATATCAATTCGACGAGATACTAATCCACTATTTCAAAGGATCAAAAATAGAGAAACTCTACCCATGAAAATACTTTATTCATGCCTCTCCAGAAGTTGGGGTGGAATGGAAATGTTCACTATTACCTCCGTCGAACAACTCCTAAAAAGAAATATTCACACGGAACTTTTGTGTTTTACAGATTCTAAAATTTTTAAGCAGGCTAAGGAAAAAGGGATCACAGTCCACGGAATAAAAGCCACCGGTTATTTTCATCCTCTCTCGGTTTTAAAAGTATTTTCGCTGATAAAAAAAAACAATTATGATCTTGTCCACACTCAGGCATCAAAAGACTTATGGATTTTAAGTCCGGCTCTTAAAATGATTTCGAAAAACATCCCCTTATTATTAACTAAACAGGTTGGCTCTTTTATTATCAAGAAAGATTTCTTACACAGGATAATTTATAACAGAGTTACTTTTGCTTTGGCAATAAGCAATGTTATAAAATCAAATCTTCTTGATACATGTCCGTTAACCGAAAATAAAATATTACTTTTACATAATTCCGTTGACACGAAAAAATTCGATCCTTCAAAAGGCAAAAGAGAATTAGCAAGAAATGAATTAGGAATAAATGAAAATGAAATTGTGGTTGGAATGCTTGCCCGTTTCAGTCCCGGGAAAGGTCATGAAGAATTTATTGAAGCTGCCGGAATTTTATCGGCTGAATTTAATAATCTGAAATTTATGATTGTCGGCGAACCAAGCCGCGGCGAGGATGAATACGGTAAATCAATAATTGAAATGGTTAAAAAATATTCCCTGAACGAAAAGATAATATTCACGGGGTTCAGGAGTGATACACCGGACATACTTTCATCTATGGATATATTTGCTTTTCCTTCTCATTCTGAAGCTTTCGGAATTGCTCTCGT
Source organism: uncultured Melioribacteraceae bacterium (assembly GCA_964516545.1). Lineage (GTDB taxonomy): Bacteria > Bacteroidota > Ignavibacteria > Ignavibacteriales > Melioribacteraceae > JAHISV01. The sequence continues at coordinate 34,753 of CAZEXO010000004.1, read as the reverse complement.
TGAAGCCATGAGCATGGCTAAGCCTGTTGTCTGCTCAAATTCAGATGGAGTTTTGGATATCGTGATCAACAATGAAACCGGATACTTTTTTCAAAAACAAAACGCAAGTGATCTTGCAGAAAAACTCAGGTTATTAATTCTTTCAAAAGATAAAAGGGAACAATTCGGACTTTCAGGAAGAAAAAGAGCTGTTGAATATTTTGACGTTGAATACCTGACTGACAAAGTGATTGATATTTATCAACAATCATTAAAAACCCCAAGAAAGAATTCATGACATTTTTAAACCCCGCCATATTATTCGGATTAATTGCCGCAGCGGTGCCGATTCTTCTTCATTTTCTAAATCTGCGAAAACTAAAAAGAATCGAATTTAGCTCAATAAGATTCCTGAAGGAATTGCAGCAAACCAAAATCCGCAGACTGAAATTCAAAAGAATTTTGCTCATGGTTCTTAGAGTGATGATAATTATTTGTGTTGTAATGGCTTTCGCGCGTCCAACAATCAAAACTAACATTCCAATTTCCGAATCCTCAACAGAAAAAAATATTATTTTCATCCTTGATAATTCTTTCAGCATGAATGATGTTGAAAACAGCGGATCTCTTTTCAATCTGGCAAAATCTATCATTAAGTTATTGTCTGAAAATATTTCGGGAAATAACAAATATTACATAATTACAACAACGGGCGATTCTCTGTTCTATAAATCCGGCAACTCAGGTAAAATCGATTTCCCCGAAAAAATTACACTGAAAGAAACCAGGGGTAATATCAACGAAGCCCTTGATAGAGCTTTCAGAATAACTTCGGTGGATAAAAAATTCTTTAATGAGATTTACCTTCTTTCTGATTTTCAAAAATCAAATTTTGACACAACATCTTTAAGAAAGATTATACCGACTGAAATTGCCGGGCGGATAAAATCATTTGTGCTCGTGGATTTTATTCCTGCTGAAATCGATAACCGTTCTGTTACCGGACTGCAAATGAAAAACCAAATCATTCGCCCCGGTATCGATATTACTTTTGAGGCTATCGTTTTCAATCATTCGAACAGAGACATTAATAATCAAACGGCATCACTGTTTATCAATGGTAACCGTCGCAGTCTGAAAAGTTTTGACCTGTTATCGAATCAGTCAAAAACCATTTCATTTAGTTCAACACTAGCCGACAGCGGGTTTATTTTTGTTACCATTGAAATTGAAGAAGATGATATAAGCAATGACAACCGGGCTTACCTGAGTTTTTATCTACCCTCCGTAATACAGGTAAATGTTTTCAGCGACCAGCCCGAAAATTATCTGTTTGTAAAAAACGCTCTTGATAACTCAGGTTCAACAAATGTTAGAACATTTCCAATCAGCAGAACGAATAACATTTCGGTGAACAAATCGTCTGTGAATATTATTTTTATCGATAATAAATTTGTTGATCTCGAAAAGCTTGTATCTTCGGGACAAAATACAATAGTATTCCCCGGGGAAAATGTTAACGCGGGAATTTACAATTCAGTACTAAAAACTGCAGGTCTTTCACCTTCATCCCTGCAGATTGATGCAAATGAAAAGTATCAGGATATTTTATTTGAGCATCCGCTTCTTGTTGATCTTTATAAAAATGAAAAAGAAAGAATATCATCTCCCGATATTTTCAAGAACATGAAACGGACTCTTTCAGTTAATGAAATTCCGATTATCAGATTGAGTGACGGCTCCCCATTTTTATCAGAAGTAAAATCAGAATCGGGCAAAATGTTATTCTGTAGTGTTTCACCGACTCTTGACTGGTCAAATTATCCCCTCAAAAGTATTTTCGCTCCGCTTGTGCTTAAATCGGTTTTTTATCTCTCAAGTGATTTCTCATCAGAGTCGATTACATCCGGTCAAAATATTTCTTTGATGATTGATAGAATTCCTGACCAATTAAAAATAATTTCACCGGATAATCAGGAAGAATACATTTCGAACGAAACCATTGTAAACAAAAAGAACATTTCATTTAATAAAACAGACAAAGCCGGCTTTTACAATTTCTTAGCGAGTGAAAAAATCTTAGCGGCCGTCGCGGCTAATGTTGATCCCATGGAATCAGAAAACAATTACTACACGAAAGATGAAATAATCACATTATTTGAAAATTATGGTCTTGACACAAAAACAATTTCGAGAAATGATGACATTAAAACAAAACTCGAAGAATTGAACCTTGGTTTTGAAATATGGAAACATTTCGTTTTATTTGCCATAATTTTTGCGCTTGCAGAAATGTTTGTGGCTAAAAATTCCAAAAATGAAATTATAAACATCAACAAAGAGTAGTGTATGTCAATCGATATTATAAAATCAGATAAGTTAGAACGTGCCGTTTTAATCTCGTTAAGAATCGGGAGAGAAAGTAAAGTGGTTGTGGAAGAACATCTCGATGAATTGGAAAGATTAACCGATACAGCCGGCGCAGAAACTATTTTTAAAATTTTGCAGGATAGGGCAAAACCGGATACCGCATTTTATATTGGTAAAGGTAAGGCTGAAAAAGTCGCACAACTTATCGAGCTGAATGACATCGACATTATTATATTTGACGATGATCTGACGCCAACTCAGGTTCGTAATCTTGAAAAATTGATGAACAAAAAAATAATCGATCGCAGTGGATTAATACTTGATATTTTCGCCTCACGCGCTCAAACACGTGAAGCTAAAACTCAGGTGGAACTGGCTCAGCTTCAGTATATGCTCCCTAGATTATCAAGAGCATGGACACACCTTTCAAAACAATATGGTGGAATCGGAACCAAGGGCCCGGGTGAAACACAAATAGAAACCGACAGACGGATTATCCGCACGCGTATAGCAAAACTGAAAGAACGACTTGGAAAAATTGAATCGCAAACAACAATTAAAAGCACCAAAAGAAAAGAACACATCAACGTGTCCCTTGTAGGTTACACAAATGCAGGTAAATCAACTTTGCTTAATCAGTTAACCGGCTCGGATGTTTTAGCTGAAGATAAACTTTTCGCCACACTCGATTCAACAACACGATCGGTTCAGCTGGAAAAGAATAAAGAAATTATGCTAAGCGACACAGTCGGTTTCATTCGTAAGCTTCCGCATCATCTAGTTGCGTCTTTCAAAACTACCCTGAATGTTGTTAAAGATGCCGATTACATTTTACACGTAATCGATATATCGCATCCATATTTTGAAGATCACATACGTGTGGTTGATGAAACTCTTAAGGAACTCGACTGTGATAAAAAGAAACAATTAAAAATCTTTAATAAAGTCGATGCCCTGTCGGACAAAAATATAATTGAGTACGTTCGTAATAAGTTTAATGACAGCATTATCATTTCTGCGGCAAGAGGAATTAATATTTCAGTATTGAAAGAACGTCTCAACGATTTTTATTCAAATAAATTTATTGAAGAGACCATCACTCTTAATGCCGTTGAATCAAAAATAATTTCTCAATTGCATGCTTCAACGGAAGTGATTTCAGTTAAATATATTGATGAAAAGGTTGTGGTAACTTTCAGAACGGATAGCCCAAATTACAACAGGTTGAGAAAAATTTACGAAAGTAAGCTACTTTGATTCTTTGGAAGTTTTTTCGGTTCGCTTCGTTCCTAATCGGTCCATCTTATCTATTTTTCTGTCAAGCCATCCGATAAACATACCGAAAAAAGAAAGCCCGACAAGAATCAATACAGTTACAAGAATAAAAACAATTGTGTATAAACTCATAAAATATTTCCCTGTTGTGGTTCTTTGAATTATCCTTCATCATTCATTTTATCGAAATCATAAACATCAGGCTTTTTCAATAATTCATAACATTCCCCGTATAAAACAATCTCTTCGCGTTTCAAAACAACAGAGGAGTGAATTAAATCATCCTCTGAAACATAATCTTCGATAAGTTCTTCAACCCTGGTTATTCGAGCTGCAATAAGTAAGGATGAGTGGTTTATTTCACGGAATGATTTTTTGATCTCTTCATCACAGTTGAGTCTTGCGATTATTTTTTGAGAACTGTCCCCGCATACTTCAACATTTAAAAAATATTTTCCATCCTGTTGATAAAATGATTTCACTATAGAATCCAGCACCACAGTTCCTGATTTAAGAATATTCTTTTGTAATTCATTTGTTAATACTGTGGATGAGTCTATCAACAAACGAGTATTATATTTTTCAATTAGATAATTTTTCGCAGAGAGAAAGTTTTTTTCTTTTTTCATTAGTACGGAATTGTAATCTTCAGTTTTTTTTTCACACCCAATAAAGAGTATGAGATATACTCCTGACATAAAAAGAAATAATATTTTCGAAATTTTCAGAGCCATTCTGTATTCCTAAATTTTATAAAAAGACTTTTCCGAGTCTCTATGGTCAATCCTCACCGGGTAAACTAATTATTTTTTTGAATCATTACAATCCGAATCTGTTTCGCAATCACCGAATATTTTATTCATCGCGTAATACCTTTACCGGATTATTCATAGCAGCTTTAGCTGAAATAATTCCCACAACACTAAACGCCAGAATAAAAACGATAATTGCCGAGATTATAAAAGGAATTAACGATAGCCCTGTTCTGTATTCAAATCGCTCCATCCAGTTCTTCATCAGATAAAAAGATATCGGCCAAGCTAGTATGTTCGATATCAGAACAAGAAAAGAATATTCGACAGAAAGTTTTGTCACAATATTTGATATTGACGCTCCCATCACTTTTCTAATTCCAATTTCTTTTGTTTTTCTTTCAACCGCAAATGTCGCAAGTCCCAATAATCCCAGACATGAAATGCTTATTGCAAGCAATGTGAAAATAGAAAACATTTTCCCCTGTCTTATTTCTCTATCATACATATCATTGTATACATCCTTCAAGAACTGGCAATTGACGGGAATATCGGGATACACTTTTTCCCAGACTCGTTTAATGCTGTTTATTATATTTGCAGTTTTATACGTCCGAATATTTATACCTATAAATCTCGCTAATGAAATATCATAACGAATTACAAGCGGCTCAATTTTGTTAAACATAGATTGAAAATGAAAGTCTCTCACAACACCAACAACTTTACCGATAACCCGTGTTGTATCATTCATCGCCGCATCAACCGCCCAGTGTAACTCTTTCCCGACTGGTTCTTTCCATGAAAATCTTTTCGCGGCTGTCTCGTTTATAATTATTCCTGTTTTAATTTCAGTCGTAAACTCTTTCGAAAAATCCCTTCCCTCCACCATACTGATTTTTAATGCTTTTATAAAATTATCGTCAGCGTAAATAGTGTGTAAAACATATGCTTGTCCGCCTGAATCCGGGAGATTGTAAGCATTTTGATGGGTGTTAAATCCGGGAACTGTTGATGCTGTAAAAACATTTTCAACATCAACAAGTTTTCTTAATTCATTTTTCAGAACTTCTATTTTGATTTGTACTGCGTCATCTCTGATCTGAATAAATACTATTCCTTCTTTTGTAAAACCCTGATCCTTATCTCTGATGTACTCCATTTGCCGATAAACAATTCCGGTACAAATCAGCAATCCAATTGTAACAGTGAATTGAAATATCACCAATCCTTTACGAAGATAATTTCCTGATTTTGTTTTAACCCCTGATTTACAGAGAATATTTATCGGCTTAAATGATGACAGAACAAGCGCAGGGTAAAATCCCGATAAAACTCCAACTGAAACAACAATGATAAGCGATGTAACAAATATGATGAACGGCTTGCTGCCAATCTGCAACCCACTTAAATTATTCAGTTCGGGCAGTAATAAAAAATATAAAACTACACTTAATGAAACAGCCATTGAAGTTAAAATAACAGATTCTCCGAGATGCTGAAAAATCAATTGCTTTCTTTCAGCACCCAGAACTTTTCTTACTCCGATTTCAAGCGTTCTTTTTGAAGATCGGGCGATAGACAGATTCATAAAATTAATGCAGGCAACAATAACAATTAAAAACGCAACGATTGAGAAAATATAAATTTGTTGAACGTCAGTTCGTGCGGAAAAATCATGTTCTCTTTGCGAATGTAAATGAATAGAAAGCATCGGTTCAAGATGAAGTTTAAAAATATCCTTAAATTGTTCTCCCATTCTTAAAGTAACAAAATCCGTGAATCCTTTATCAATTACTTTGCTGTCATCTGACTTGTTTAATTTCACATAAGTATAAAGAGATAAGGCTCCCCAGTTTTTGAGTCCAAAACTCCGAAGTCCGGGATAATAAGCCAACACTTCAAATCGAAGATGCGAATTCGAAGGAAGGTCTTTCACTATACCGGTTACGGTAAATTTTTCATCTGCATTAACAATCACTGTTTGTCCGATAGGATTTTTCTCACCGAAATATTTACGGGCAACAGAATTTGTCATAACTATTGAATTTCGGTTTTTCAGCATAAGATTTTTGTCGCCTTCTATTACCTCAAAATCAAATACATCAAAAAATGTTGAGTCAACAAACCAAAAAGCTTCTTCATAAAAGATATTTTCACCATGTTTTACAGATGTTTCACCGGCAGGAACTATTCTTGTAGCTGATTGAATCCGGGGAAAATCAAGCTGCAAATAATCAATTGCCATTGGTGATGTCAGAGATGTATTCATGCGGCTTCCGTTACGCATACTTACATCGGTGACTACCCTGAATATTCTTTCCGCATCCTTATGAAAAGTATCATATTCAAGCTCATATTTCACGTAAGAAAAAATCAACAGAAATCCGGCAATGCCAACAGAGAGCCCCACGATATTTATGATCGTGAACATTTTGTTTTTTTTCATATTCCTGAAAATTACTTTTAAAAAATTCCGAATCATTATATTCCCATTTTATTCTCAACTCAAAGGATGTTTACACAAGCGAAAAGTTGCTAAAAAAAATACCCCGCGATGCGGGGTAACCCTGAGCCGTATTAATTAGGAAGAATAAATGCCAGATTAGTTCGTTGTTCCGCTGAGGTGATCGCTGGAATTTTTATTGAGTGGGGTTATGTACTCGAAATTCTTAAACGAAACGCGTAGTTTCACATTTGTCTCCGATTGAAGAACGATATAATCCTCGGTAACAAGTTCAATTCTGCCGGTAAAGGTTTTTTCGCTTCCGGTTTTGGGTTCCGGAAATCTGTATTTTACTAATTCTCCATCTTTCATTTCCACTTCTGCTCCGATTAAAATGTTGTCAGATACTTATTCGCATTGCACAAAAATATGCAACGGTTATTAATTAGGAGTTACGAGGATGTTAATTAATTATTACGATTTCATTTTCTCCTTCAGGTGATGATTCTGTGGATGAAGAAAAAAGCAAATAGATCAGTGGAATAACTCCTAAATATATTCCCAAAATCCACCAGATGTTGGTATCACGATTTTTTTTTCTCGCGACAATTAAACACCCAAGCGCACTAATAACTGTATAAAAAGCGAAGTAAAATCCGAACATATATTTCCCAGATAAATTATCGCACAAAATTTACCAAGTGTGGATTAAGGGATTATTAACTGAAAGTTAAATTGATGTTAATTTTCGAAATGTATTATAACAGTTAAAAAAAATCCGGCTCAGTGAGATGAGCCGGACTAAAAAATTACTTCTTAAAAACGCAGGTTGAACTGCTGACAATGTTCCATTTATTATTCACTTTCACGAGTGAAATGTAATAAAATTGTACTAAGGTTTTAATATCCACCTGAACCTTAACAGAAGCGATATCGCCTTCAGAATCGACAGAAACGATGTTGTAAGTTCTCTTCCAGCCACCGAGTTTTCTGTTTCTTATTTTATCATACAAATCGCTTGTTGAGTATGAAGCAACTGTTTTGGTAATATTATTAACTTCTACAAAACCCGCTTCTTTAAGTATTATGGTTTCAAGAGCATTAATATCTTTATTGTCAACACCATCCATATATTTTACAACAACACTCTTAACTGCATCTTCCTCTGCAGGAGAATTACTTAAAGCAAAAATTGTAGTCAAAGAGCATAGTACGACAATTATTAAAAACATCTTTTTCATGCGTGATCCTTTTTTTAGTTAAATAAAATCGAATTCACCGAATAAATTAAATTAGATGGCTTACGATTTTGGGTAAGTCTTTAGATGAGGCGTTAAAAATGTTTTGCATAGTATATATAAGGTCCAGCTAAAATCAATTTTTCGGTATTTCAAAATTATCGAAAATTTTTCTGGAATTTAAATAGGTTGTGAAAAAATAATAGGATATTTCCGGTATATTACGAGTAGAATGAAATAAAACTACCGCCTTGGAAATCAGGGGCGGTAGTTCTAAAAGTGCATAAATCAAACTCCGTTGCTCAAATCAGGATTTAGTCATATTCGCACAGCAACCTGTAATTTTCCACTGTTCGCCAATTTTTACCAGGGAAAAATTATGCAACTGATTAACTTTCGGGCTGTTTATCTTAACTTTTGCGATGGCGATATTCTTGTCGAGTTCGATTTCAGAAACCTCAAAATCGCGTTTCCAACCGCCCATTTTACCGCTCTTTACGCGCGTAATCAACTCTGAGGATGACAAAGCTTCAACCTCATTTTTTAGATTAACATTAACAAAAGTGCCTTCTTCAAGAATTATTGATTCAAGCAAGGTTGCATCTTTATTATCGATACTGATTATAAAATCAGAAACAACTTGTTTAATATTCTCTTCCTCGGCAGGAAGGTTGTTAAGCGCAAATACTGTAATTGCAGAACATACGATCAGTGCCATGACTAGAATGTTCTTTTTCATGATAGTTCCTCACATTTTTAATTTTTTAATGGTAATTAACAGGAGACATCCCCCCGAATGCCGATAAAGACGAATTAAACTTTTTTTTGTTCAAAGAAAAAGCCCAACTTTTCAAAAAATTGGGCTTTTAATCTATATTAAACTTCCCCGCGGGGAAGGAATATCGCCTAAACGCGGAATTTTTGATGAATATTTTCAGTAACAACCTGTCCATCAAAAAGATGAATAATCCTGTTGCCATACTCGGCATATGCAGGCGAGTGAGTAACCATGACAATTGTTGTTCCCGAATCATTAAGTGTTGTGAGAAGATTCATCACTTCGTCGCCGTGAGTGGAATCAAGATTACCGGTTGGTTCATCGGCGAGAATAATTTTAGGATTTCCTACAATTGCACGCGCTACAGCAACTCTTTGCTGCTGACCTCCGGATAATTGCTGAGGAAAATGTCCGGCACGATGCATAATATTCATTCGTTCAAGAATTTCATTAACGCGTGTTTTTCTGTCACTGGCACCATAACCAAGATACAATAAAGGTAACTCAACATTCTCGAAAACGGTTAATTCATCAATCAGGTTAAAACTCTGGAATACAAATCCGATGTTTTCTTTGCGAAGTTGTGCCCGTTGTCGTTCTGAATAACCGGAAACTTCATGATCGAGAAAATGGTATTCACCGCCGCTTGGATTATCCAACAATCCAATAATATTTAAGAGAGTTGATTTTCCACATCCGGAGGGTCCCATTATGGAAACGAATTCACCTTGTTTGATCTCAATATTAACATTGTTCAGCGCGGTTGTTTCAACTTCCTCTGTTCTGAAAAGTTTTTGCATGTTGTTAGTCTGTATCATCACAGTCTCCAAATTAATTCTTATTCCTGTTGATTAAGACTAAGGATATCTGTGAAAGGTTGCGGCGGCTGAAAAATATTTTGTAAGAAGTTGTAATAAAAAAGCCCAACCCTTCACAAAGGCCGGGCTTTATAAAGAAGTTTATCTTCCCACCTGATCAAGATGTTCTTTTTTTGCCATGAGTTGTTCTTTTGTTTCCACATTATCAGGATCCATAATAATCGCTTCTGTGGGACACGCGGCTATGCATTGCGGTTCATTATAAAAACCAACACATTCCGTGCATTTTTCAGGAACAACATAAGTATAATCTTCAGATAGAGCTTCATGTTTTTCCCCTCCCAAATGCCATTCTTCTCCCGCCGAATAAATTGCTGTATTGGGGCATTCAGCTTCACAGGCGTTACATGCGATACATTCTTCTGTTATTTTCACTGCCATAAATTCACCTCAATTATTTTTGTGAGTTTTTTAGAAAAATCTTTTTGATATTAAGAGAATTCCAATTCATTATCAATTTTTTATTGTTTTGAATTTATTACTCATGCGAATAATTTATTTTTCTATTTGATCCATAAGTAAATCAACAGCTTTTTTAAGTTGTTCGTCAAAATTTTTCGATTTACTATTCGGCGCATTATAAACAATCTCATCTGGCACCGCCGGAATATTTTCCATCGGTTGATCTGTCGCTTTTACATACCATGCTCGAAATGGTAATCTTACCCAAGTACCGTCAATGAGGCTCATTCCTCCTGTGGAAATTACTGCACCGAAAGTAGGAACACCAACTAGTTTACCGATTTCCAGAGTTTTATAAGCATGCGAAAATATTTCAGCGTTCGAATAACTTGATTCGTTGCAAAGCGCAACTGATGGTTTCATCCACGGGTAATAGGGAAGTCTCTCAGCAAAAGGATAATAATCGCTGAACTTTTTATGTTCTTTGCTCAGATTTTTTGCCGAACCTCTTGGAACTGTGTAAGCATGCTGTTTGACGTTAAGAACAGTCATAAGATAATCCGTTGTCCATCCGCCGCCATTATAGCGTACGTCAATCACAATTCCTTCTTTACCTTGACCAATTGCGGCAATTTCTCTCTCAAATCTTTCAAAACTCTCCCAACCCATCTCTTCGATATGTAAATAACCAAGTTTTCCGTTTGAATACTTGTCAGTTAATTTCCGCTGTTCTTTTACCCATTCATTGTAAAGCTGATTTTGTATGTTCCCAGTCGGTCGAATAACAACTTCCTGCTGCTCACCGTTATTTCTTTTCACAGTCAGAATTATTTTCTCGTCGACTTTATTCGTGAGCAGTGAATAAAAATTCACTTCAGGATCATACTCTTTACCGTTAACGGCAAGAATTATTTCTCCTTTGTTAAGTTTGCTTTCCTCACGGTCAGCGGGTGTTTCGGGAATTACTCTTAAAATTTCCATGCCGTTTTTTACAGCTTTCAGCTCAACACCAAGCATTCCTGTTTTTTCGCTTTGGGTTTCCGATCTGTCGCTGCCATACATTCCCATGTGGCTTGCATTTATTTCGCCAAGCAAATAATTAAATATATCTCTGAAATCTCTTTCGGTTGCCGTGTTAATTGCCCAGTCGCGATATTTATTTTTCAGCTCATCCCAGTTGTTGCCATGAAAATCAGGATCGTAAAATCCATCTCGTAAATATCTCCACGCTTCATCAAATATTTGTTCCTTTTCCTTTTTATAATCGATTACCATTTTAGCTGAAACCGGCAGGGCTTCTTCTTTATTTCCACTAATTTCAAAACGCAGGAGAGTACCATTGCTCAGCATATACAGGTATTTATATTCGGAATCGAACTGCAATCCCGCGGGATTTTTTCCGCCGCTGGTTAATTCTTTTATTTCAGTCCCGTCCCATTTTATGCTGTAAAGATCATTCTCTTTGGAAGTGTGACTTTTAGCCGTGAAATAAAAAGTTTTTCCGTCTTTAGAAATTTCAAACGCTCCTTCATTTGTTGATAATTTAGTCACCTGTGCTATTCTTTCGTGAATATTTTCGAAATCAATTACGACCGGTTTCACCTCATCTTTTTTCTCTTTGTCGTCTTTCTTTTTATCTTTTTCGTTTTCATCAACTGTTTCATCCCAGTCATCTTTTGTTTTCTGCCAATCATTTTTGTTTAACCACACAAACCAGACATCTGTTGTGCTGTTATTCCTGTTGGAAAGAAATCCCAGTTTCGCACCATCAGAACTCCATACCGGATAGGAATCACTACGGGGATGAAGACTTACATTCACTGGTCCGGTTTTTCCATCTGCCGAATGAATATAGATTTCTTCATTAGCATTCAGGTCTTCGAGTGAATAAGCCAGCCATTTACTATCGGGACTCCATCTGACATTACCCGGAGTACTCCATCCATCAAGAAGAACAACCTCATTTGAGAGATTACTCTCAGAAGAGATTTCGCTTACCACTAATTTACCTCTCCCGATTTCATATGCGATTTTCTTTTTGTCGGGTGAAACTATCGGCCATAATTCTTCTTTTTCATCATTTGTCAAACGCACTATTTCATGTTTGAGCGACTTAAAAAGATTTGTCTGTTTTTCATCTGCAGATTTTACGAGGTAAAGATCATACTGCCCTTCACGGTCAGAAGAAAAAATAATTGTTGTGTCGTTCATCCACTGAACATTTTGATCGCGATAGGGTGAATTACTCAAATTAACAGTCTTGCTTTTATCTTTATTATTTTCTGTGATAAAAATTTCACCGCGAATAACAAACGCCGAGTATTTTCCATTGGGCGAAACTTTATATTCGGTTATATCTTTTGTAAAAATTTTCTGCTCAGTCGGATCAGAACGATAATCAGCGCCGATTTTTACCTCGACCAAACTTGCTTCTTTTAACATTACATCAACAAGATAAATCTCTGCTCCTTTTTCAAGAACGATATATTTCCCGTCAGAACTTATATCAAAATATCTTACACCACCGTCTTTAAAATTTGTGATTTGTTCCTGATCGCCAACAGATTTTCCGTTTTCATCAAGAGTTACTTTAAAAATGTTATAGTTATTCTCTTTAGAGCTTATAAAAAAGAGAGAATTCGACTGACCCCATCGCGGATAAAAATCCTGTTTATCATTGCTTGTAAGATTCAGATATTCTTTTGTGATGGTGTTGTAAATCCATATTTCCTTGTTTGCAGAGCCGATATAATTTTCGCGGTTCATAGGACAGGGACCAAGAACAAACGCGAGAAATTTTCCGTCGGGGGATAAAACGGATTGCTCGCCCATTGCGTTTAGATATCTGTTGGGAGTTCCGCCTCGCGCGCTCACGGAGTAAACTTCATTATTCCATTCAACCTGATTAAACTCGCGATTTGTATCGAAAAAAAGATAATCGTTATCAGCCCAATCAGTTATATAATCGTTTGCTGAATGATAAGTGATTCTTTTAGGAAATCCTCCTTCGGATGGAATAGTAAAAACATCAAAGTTGCCATAACGGTTGCTCGAAAAAGCTATTTCATCTCCTTTGGGATTCCAGACAGGCCAGCCTTCGTAACCTTCATGAATGGTTATTCTTTTGGCGTCATTTCCTTTTGATGAAACCGTCCAGATATCACCCTGATAGGAAAAAGCGATTTTACTTCCGTCGTGATTGATTGACGGATACCGAAGAACAAGATTATCTTTTGACAAAACATTTAGCGTAACTAAAAGTGTTGTGATAGATATGACAAAAATTTTTCGAGACATTTACAACCCCCGCTGTATTTGATTAAATGTGTTAGCGTCCTTAAAATAAAAAAGAATAACATAACTCACAGAAAATTTTGTTCCAAAAATCACGCCCTAGTTGATATGCATTATTTCTATTCGTAATTTTTACTAAACATCAAACAACTTTAACCGGGGGTTACCTTGACTAAGCGGTTTTTCTGTTCAGTGCAATTTATAATTCTTCTCTTTTCAATTTCTCTTTTTTCACAATCACTCGATGAAAAGAAAATCAGGCTCTACCTTGATGAAAAAGAAAAAGTATTCGAGGAAATATCTGTTCAGATGGGAATTGCCAATTGGAATGTTTATTCCCGTGAAGGAGAAGCCGACCAGGACACACCCAAGGGGCGCTTCTATAAATTATTCAACGATGCCGAATTGAATTCCAGCATTGAAAAGTGGTCTGAAAATCTGGAAATAATTAAAGACGATGTGTTAAGAAAACGAATTGATTTGTGGAGTGATATTTTGACCGGCGCCAAGGTTGATATGGACCAGGAAATCTTTAAGCTGGAAAATGAACTCGAAGCAAAACTTTCACAAAGCGATTCTGACAACGAAGACAACTCTGAATCGGTATTAAAACTTATGAAGCTACGGAATGCAAAAGCCAGAAGCATAGGTTATTCCGACTATGCAGAGATGTCGCTTGAACTTTCGGGTATTGGTGCGGAAAATTTTGAGATTTTTTACCGTGATATGCTGAAACGCACTGAGGCTCCTTATAAAAAACTTTTAGATGAAATAGGACGGGAAGCTTCCATAAACGATGTTCAGCGATTTGTTGGAATGTATTACAGAAATTCCGGCGGGGGTGGAATAGAGAAAGAAAAACAAATGGATGTTATGAAAGAAACTCTTGCAAACATCGGGTTTGAATTTGACAAACTGCCAATTCGTTTTGTTGAAAAAGAAATTCCCTACGGCGGCAACGCTCTCGCTATCAACATTCCGAATGATATGAGAATTATATTAAACGTGGGAATGCCTTTAAGCGTATGGATGCATGAATTAGGACACGGTCTGCATGGAGTACACACAACTATTCAATCACCGATACTGAAAGGTTATGAATGGAATCTCGGCGGGCAATGTCCTGCTTTCGGGGAAGGTATGGCTGAAGTCTCCGCCGGTTTTATTGGAAACAAAGAGTGGCAAATAAAATATACCGGATTAAGTGAGGAGGAAATTTCAGAAAGATTTGAACAACTAAAAAAATATATACCGGGTTATTTACGTTACTTTTTCACCGCGGTAATGTTTGAAATTGAATTCTATAAAAATCCTGATCAGGATCCAAAAAAACTGAGAGATAAAATTAACAAAGACCTTTTGCAGATTGATACTTCGGATATGCCTTTTTCACTGAGCAATAACATAATGTATGTCTCTTATCCGGTTTATATGCAAAACTATATCTTTGCTGAAATAATAGCTTTTCAAGTTCACCAGACTTTGGAACAAAAATTTGGAAACAACTACATGTTCAACAAAAAAGTCGGATCCTGGCTTGTCGAAAATATGTACGCCGATGGTGAGTTAAGGTTCTGGAAAAATAAGCTTAAGAACGCTACCGGAAAGGAACTCGATGTTGAGAGATATTTCGGATATTACGGACTTTAGAGATAAGGCAATCGTATTGCACGAACGATTGCCTTTAATTTTTGTTTATAAAAGATTACTTGCCAGTTCCGCAAGTTCTGATCGTTCTCCTTTTTCAAGGTTTACATGCGCGTAAAGTTTTTGTCCTTTGAAATGATCTATCAAATATGATAACCCGTTTGAAAGCGTGTCGAGGTAGGGATGATCAATCTGATATATGTCGCCGGTTAACACAACTTTTGAACCTTCACCGGCGCGCGTGATAATTGTTTTTACTTCATGAGGCGTTAAGTTTTGAGCTTCATCAACAATAAAAAATATTCGCTGCAAACTTCTTCCGCGAATATAACTCAGCGGTTCGATAACAAGCTTTTCTTCCTTTAACATGTGTGTAATTACGGCATGACTTTTATCCGTCTCGGGAAATTGATCCTGAATAACTTTCAGGTTATCCCAAAGCGGCTGCATATAAGGCGCAAGTTTACTTTCAACATCACCAGGAAGAAAACCAATATCTTTATTGCTGAGCGGAACAACCGGACGCGCCACATAAATCTGCCTGTAAAACTTTCGCACCTGAAGAGCGCTTGCCAGCGCAAGTAAAGTTTTTCCTGTTCCCGCTTTTCCGGTCAGAGTAACAAGAGGAATATTATTATTGATCAGAGCATCAACAGCAAAAGCCTGCTCGGCATTACGCGGTCTTATTCCATATATCATCTGTTTATCTACTTTGCGAAATTCCGCCGCTTCATTGTCAAGACTCGCCAATGCCGATCGTCCTGAATTGCGAATAATGAAAAATTTGTTGGGCACTTTTTCACTTTTAACCCGCTTAAAAATCTGATTCGCTTCCACTCCATAAGGCGGCTGATAAAATTTCTGAATAATCTCGTCATCAAAATCCTCGAGCACTTCCTTACCGCTGTACAATTCCTCAATACTTATTCTGTCCGTGGTGTAATCCTCAGCTCTTAATCCAAGCGCTTTAGCTTTCATTCTGAGGTTTACATCTTTTGTAACAAGAATAACCCTGTCTTTTTCTTTTGCTTTTTGATACTGCTCAAATGCGGCGCTCAAAACACGATGGTCGGGGGTATCTTCCCGAAACATTTCTTTTATGTCGGGATGTAATCCGCGTGTTATAACAACGCGAACTTTTCCTTTTTTAGGTCCGAGAGAGGCGCCGCCGTTAAAAATAGCATCTCCAGTTATTGAATCAAGCTTTCGGGCAAATTCACGCGCATTTAAATTAATTACCTGACTACCGCGTTTAAAATGATCCATCTCCTCGATAACAATCAGAGGTATAATTACATTATTTTCCTGAAACTGATCGATGCAGGTGGGATCATGGAGAATGACGTTCGTGTCAAGAATGAACGTCTTCGGCTGCTTTTTTTTCGGCATATTCACCTTAGCATTATGTATAAGAAGTGTGCTAAATATAATAAATTTTTTTCAACAAAAAGTATTCTTAAAACAATTCAACGCTCGGGAAAAACTTTATCATTTTTCTTAAGAGTCCGACATAATTATTCACTGATAAATTCCCGGTAAATTGTTTAACTTGAGACGCTAACATTATTATTAATTTTCTCAAACACAATGAGGCGATTTTAAGAATTTGTTAATTTTCAAAAGGAGAATTTATGTCTCTTGAAACAATTAACCCCGTAAATGGAAAATTAATCGCGAGCTACAAAGAGTATACAACTGACGAAGTGAACCGGATCATCAATTCAGTCCATGATGCTTTTTCAAATTGGAAAACAAAATCCTATAACGAACGAAAACCATTTATGTTGAATGCCGCAAAAATTCTCCGGCAAAAGAAAGAGAAATATGCATCTATACTCACTCTTGAAATGGGAAAACCGATTTCTCAAGCGCGTGCCGAAGTTGAAAAATGTGCCTGGGTCTGCGAGTACTACGCGGAAAACACGAATGATATTTTACGAAAAGAAATAATTGAAACCGACGCTTCTGAAAGTTACGTTCAATTCGATCCCCTTGGAATTATTCTTGCAGTCATGCCCTGGAATTTTCCTTTCTGGCAGGTTTTTCGTTTTGCAGCTCCGGCAATGATGGCTGGTAACGCCGGAATTCTGAAACACTCTTCAAACGTTCCTCAAAACGCGATTGCTATTGAAGAAATATTCAGGGAAGCTGATTTTCCTGTTGATCTGTTTCGTACGCTCCTGATAGGATCGTCTGAAGTTGAAAATGTTATAAACAATCCCAAAGTAAAAGCTGCAACATTAACCGGAAGCGAACATGCGGGAATAAAAATTGCAGAAGCTTGCGGACGGGTTCTCAAAAAAACAGTGATGGAACTCGGCGGAAGCGATCCTTTCATTGTCCTGGAAAATGCCGATCTTGCCCAGGCAGTAAAAACAGCAGTCACAGCGCGATTGATTAATAACGGTCAAAGCTGTATTGCTGCAAAACGATTTATTGTTGTTGAAAAAATATATGATGACTTTGCAAAACATTTTGTTGAATTGATGAAGAATGTAAAAATTGGCGACCCCATGAAAGAAGATACGGAGTTGGGCCCAATGGCGAGAAAAGATCTTCTGCTCGAACTTCACGAACAGGTTAAAGAAAGCGTTAATAAAGGAGCAAAAATTCTCTGTGGTGGTGAACCGATGAACAGAGAAGGATATTTTTATCCTCCGACTATTTTAAGCAATATCTGCCCGGGAATGCCGGCTTATGATCAGGAATTATTTGGTCCTGTTGCATCACTCATTAAAGCGAAAAATGAAGACGAGGCTCTTGAAATTGCCAACGATAATAATTATGGACTTGGTGCATCACTCTGGTCCAAAGATATTAAGCGGGCAAAAGAAATCGCATCAAGGATAGAAACAGGTTCTGTTTTTATAAATGGATTAGTAAAGTCCGATCCGCGGTTGCCTTTCGGGGGAACAAAACTTTCGGGTTACGGACGAGAGTTATCTCATTACGGTATAAAAGAATTTGTAAACATAAAAACAGTCTGGGCGAAGTAATCATATTTCAGTCTTTTGGTGAAACAAGTTCTGTTTTGAAGTTGTTATACCGGCTGAAAATAACTGTATAAAAATCAAACCGGATTTTATCATGAATAAAAAAATCATTCTTCTTATTTCATCGTTCCTTGTTCTTTTTTCTTCGGGCATAGCTCAAAGTGTTAATCTTGAGAATAAAATACCTTTCGATCCGAATGTCAAAATCGGAAAACTTGAGAATGGACTTACTTACTACATCCGGGAAAATAAAAAACCACAGAACAGAGCTGATATCAGGC
Source organism: uncultured Melioribacteraceae bacterium (assembly GCA_964516545.1). Classification (GTDB taxonomy): domain Bacteria; phylum Bacteroidota; class Ignavibacteria; order Ignavibacteriales; family Melioribacteraceae; genus JAHISV01. Next base: position 16,420 of record CAZEXO010000004.1, on the reverse strand, counting down.
TCGTTGTAAACGTCGGTTCAATTCTTGAAGACGAAGATCAGTTGGGTCTTGCTCACTTTGTCGAACACATGGCATTTAACGGAACAAAAAACTTCGCTAAACATGAAATTATAAATTTCATGGAATCTATCGGAATGCGTTTCGGACCGGAAATTAATGCTTACACAGGCTTCGATGAAACTGTATACATGCTTGAACTTCCTCTCGACAGCACCGGAATATTTGAAAAAGGATTCCAAATATTAAGCGACTGGGCAACAAATATTTCTTTTGAGGATGAAGAAATAGACAAAGAGCGCGGAGTAATAATTGAAGAATGGCGGACCGGACGCGGAGCCGACGCCCGTATACGCGACAAACAATTCCCTGTAATATTTAAAAACTCCAAGTACGCTGAAAGGTTACCCATTGGAAAAGTTGAAATATTGAAATCATTCGACTATGAAACCCTGAAAAAATTTTATAAAGACTGGTATCGCCCTGAATTAATGGCTGTGGTAGCCGTCGGTGATTTTGATAAAACAGTCGCTGAAGAATTAATTATAAAATACTTCTCTGATGTTCCGTCATCGGAAAATGCCCGCGAACGAACTGAATTTGAAGTGCCGGATCAGAATGATATAAGAATTTCTATTGAAAGCGAAAGAGAAGCTGCATACAATATCATTAGTGTTATGTATCTCAACGAGTCGGATAAACAAATAATTCTTAATGACCTCCGGGACAGAATCAAACATCAGTTTTTTAATATGATGCTAAATGATCGTTTTAACGAGATAACAAAAAAATCCGATCCGCCTTTTATGAGTGCTTATTCAGGCAATGCTGATGTTGTAAGAACAAAAGAAGCTTATACTCTTACTGCAATTGTGAAAGAAAATGAAGTCGAACGCGGCTTGGATGCTCTTCTCGCTGAAGCAGAAAGAATAAAACAATTCGGTTTCACTCAATCTGAATTTGAAAGAGCAAAAAAGAATTCTTCCCGAGCTCTGCAAAAACAATATGAAGAACGGGATAAAATCGAATCGGGAAGAATCGCGAGCGCGTATACATCATCGTTCCTATCAGGTAATACTGTTTATAGCATCAAGTATATCTATGAAATTTATGATCAACTCACCGCACACATTTCTCTTGAGGAAATAAATTCGCTGATAAATAAAAATATTAAGAATGACAACTTCGTGGTTACTCTCAGCCTTGTTCAGAATGACAGCACAAAAATTCCCAAAGAAGAAGACATACTGAAAATTTTCGGGGATATATCAGCAAAAAACATATCGGCTTATGAAGAAGTCATAAATGAAGAACCTTTACTTTCACGAATTCCTGAGCCGGGTAAAATCATTCACGAAAAAATAATTGAGGAACTGGATATTACCGAATGGACATTATCCAACGGAGTTAAAGTTGTACTTAAACCGACAGACTTCAAAAACGATGAGATACTTTTTACGGCATCAAGTCCGGGCGGAAATTCACTTGTACCCAAAGACAAATATTATTCCTCATTGGCTGTTTCAGCCATCGCCAACGAAAGCGGTTTGGGAAATTTTTCCAACATTGAACTCAGAAAAAAAATGGCCGGAAAAGTGGTTAGTGTTTACCCTTGGATCGGTGAATTAAGAGAAGGATTTGAAGGAACAGCAAGTCCGACCGATGTTGAATCTCTGTTTCAATTGTTATATATGTTTTTCGAGTCGCCCAGATTTGATGAAGAAGCTTTCAACTCTTTCAAATCAAGAGTTAAGGGATTTCTTGAAAACGGAAGCGCGAGTCCGGAATCCGCTTTTCAGGATACAATCGCTGTGACCATGTCGAACTACCATTTCAGGGGCAAACCATGGTCATTGGATTTACTGAACGAAATAGATTTAACCGAGGCAAAGGAAATTTATTATGATCGTTTTGCCAATGCTGATGATTTTACTTTTTATTTTGTCGGTAATCTCGATATAAAAATCATAAAACAAATGTGTGAAATATATCTTGCCAACCTTCCTTCGACCAACAGGAAAGAAACCTGGAACGATACCGAGGTCAGATACCCAAAAGGTAAACTACATAAAGTGATTAAAAAAGGAATCGAGCCAAAGAGCAGGGTAATGATGAAATTTACCGGAGAATTTTCCTGGTCACCCGAAGAAAGTTATTATATGAATACTGTCGCCGATTATCTCAACATCAGATTGCGGGAAGTTATTCGTGAAGATATCGGGGGAACGTATGGCGTTGGTGTGTGGTGCAATGATTCCCGCTGGCCGCAAGAAGATTATGATTACTCAATCTCTTTTGGATGTAATCCCGAAAACGCTGAGGAGCTTACAGAAGAAATCCTTAAGCAAATTGATACATTAAAATTGACTCCACCAGACATTTCATACATTAATAAAATCAAAGAACAGCATCTTCGCGAACGCGAGACGAACCTTGAAACAAACATATTCTGGCTCGGCGCGCTTCATGAATTATATGTTCATGAGAGAGATCCAAAAGAATTATTGAATTTCCCGAAACTCGTGAACACACTGAGCCCGGAAGTTCTCAGCAATACCACAAAAAAATATTTTAACAACACAAATTATGTAAGATTTATACTTATGCCTGAAGAACAAAATTAATGACACAATTGCATAGCATGTTATATATGGAATCTTTTCTTTTATGATTATAGGCTTTGTAAGACATTTTAAAGTGGATCTGCCCGGCAATAAATCTGTGTACTCAACGGCAGAGTTTAACAAACAAATGATTGATTATGATTCAGCTCCGGTGATTGCTAATAATCTTGATATCAACGAGTCCGACTGGGATATTTGTTATTGCAGCGACCTGCCCCGTGCAATAACTACAGCTCACGCTATTTATAAAAAAGAAATTATTAAGACCGGTCTTTTGAGAGAAGTGCCCTTAAGGGCGTTCACAAACACAACCTGGCGTTTGCCGTCTTTCATCTGGCATTTTGCAGGAAGAATTGCCTGGCGGTTCAATAAACAATCCCAACCGGAAGTTTATGAACAGACGTTAAAGCGCGTACATGATTTTTATGATTTGATTTCCTCCCAAAAAGAAAAAAAAGTGCTTGTTGTAACTCATGGCTTTTTCATGCGCGTTCTGTATGAGGAATTAATAAAAAAGGGATTTAGAGGTGAAATAGAACTTAACCCACGTAATGGGAAATTATACATCATGCAAAGTAAGTAAGTATAAAAGATTAACACTCTGTTTGATTTCCGAAAGGCTAAAAAGGAATAATCAGAATAAAGTATTGTCCGGTAATTTTTATACTGGCATTCAATCATTTTTTTTATATTTTCACCCCACAAAATCATCCCCCGAAAGAAGAAATAAAATTTTTTAATTTTATCGACGGAGGAAATAATGAAAAGGGAATTAACTTCATACAATATTTTTGTGATCGCTATTCTTCTTATTATTCTTCAAAATCTGCATGCAAAAGACAAATTAGTAATCGCGTTAATGGCCGAAAGAGATGTTCAGCTAAGGTACGTGGAGTTGTTTGCTGAGAGTGTAAGAACATTCGGAGGCACATTCAGGGAAACACCTATCTGGCTGTATTTACCCGAAGCAATGGTTCAGGAAACTCTCGAAGATAAATTTGATAATTTGAATGTTACATTGAAACCAATTGATGTTCCGCAAAAAGCAGTTTGGTTTAATTTCAGCAGAAAAGTGTACGCTGCCGCCAGAGCAGAAACAGCGGCAAACGGGAATTACGAAATACTTGTCTGGCTGGACTATGATACAATACTATTAAAAGAGCCGGTAGAATTTCTTTTACCTGCAAACATTAATTTAGGTTATCGCCCGGTAACACATCAGAATATCGGTCTGCTTTTTAATGAACCGCTTGATGAATTCTGGAAAAAATCTTTCGAATTAATGGAGATTGATGAAAACAAAATATTTTCCATGGTCACACCTGCTGATGGCGATAGCATCAAACCTTATATTAATGCAGGTTGTTTAAGTGTGCGTCCGGAACGCGGTATATTTAATAACTGGATGACAAATTTCGAAAAACTTTACAACGACGAACGACTAACCGAAATATGCAGCCAAAACAGGCAGCACAGAACATTCGCTCATCAAGCGGCTCTTACAGGCGTATTATTAAATTATCTGACGAGGGATGAATGTCTTGAACTGACAGATAAAATTAATTACCCGGTTTTCTTTAAGGAAATGTTCGGATCAAAAAATGATTTTCACGATTTGACGGATGTTATTACTTTCAGACATGAAGCTTTTTTTGCAAAACCTATTGAAAACTGGCAGGATAAATTACAGGGTCCTTCTGACAAGATAACGTGGATCATTCAAAAATTTTCCGAATAACGACACATAGTATTCCTAATTCCGTTTGTTATTTCTAATCCGGAAATAAAATATCACGTTCCGCGATAACGGGAACTATGAAGTAACAGTCATTTATTAAGCGTGGATAACTTCGCTTAACCTTGTTAATATTTCAACAACACTCTTGTATGTTGCCGCGGCTTTTTCGTCATGCCTGTGTTTTGCCTCAGCAAGTTTTATCTCAAACTCTTTTATCCAGTTTCTGTTTCCATCCTGATCAGCCGGAGTACGATAAGGATTTGTCATTACGTTAAATCCTCTGCTTGCAAAGAAAGAATCATTGTTATCTTTATCTATCTCAAAAGTTTCAAAATCTTTATGAGTTATTTCTCCGTCAATATAAAGTTCGGTAATTGCCTGCATAAGGCAATCATACGAACAATTTGTAACATTACATCTTTCACTTACTGCGAGCCAGGAATTTTGGGAGTTATCCGACAATTCTGTACCGGAATCAGTTTTAACCTGCTGATTAATAATGGATTTTTTTTCAATCGTAGGTGTTTGGTTATTCAAAGTTACGTGCATAAAACCCTCATGAAATATGGATATAACGATTTATATAAAATATTATTATTTCCAGGGTGTCATTATTCTGTATTAAAAATAAAACATTTGGTTTGCCTTGAGGTAACTGCGCCGGTCATCAAAAAATTTCCCGTTTCCGGAATTTAAGCGGCTGGTATTCCTCCGTAAAACCGTTTTCGTTAAGTAACGCTGTGCATATTACGAAATTTATTTTTAAATATCATGGGTGATTTACGAATTAATTCCGAGACTTTTTTCATTAAAAATATTCGGCTATTAAAAAGTAAAATGATATTTTCCTTAGCCTGCAAAATGATTCCTTATAAATTTTCCTGATTTTTTTTCTTCTAATTCTTCACACTTGTTTATATTACCGAAGCTTTTTTTTCGAATATGGAGAACGGCATGCCTCTAAAAATCGGTTTTGATAATGAAAAATATTTACAAGAACAATCTGCGGAAATATTAAATCGTGTACGCCGGTTTAATGATAAACTTTATCTTGAGTTCGGTGGGAAACTACTTTTTGATTATCATGCATCCAGAGTACTACCCGGATTTGATCCGAATGTAAAAATGAGATTATTGCAAAAGTTGAAAGACAAGATCGATGTTATAATGTGTATTTATGCGGGTGATATTGAACGGAAAAAAGTGCGCGCAGATTTCGGAATTACTTATGATGCCGATACAATGAAAACCATCGATGATTTCAAGGAGTGGGGTGTTGACATCACCGCAGTTATTGTAACCCGTTATGATAATCAGCCTTCTGCCAAAGCTTTTATAAACAAACTTGAGAGACGCGGGATTAATATTTATACTCATCAATGTACAAAAGGTTATCCGACGGATGTTGACTTAATTGTAAGCGATGAAGGTTATGGCGCGAATAAATATATTGAAACAACAAAACCAATTGTTGTAGTTACCGGACCAGGTCCCGGCAGCGGAAAACTTGCAACATGCCTTGGTCAGTTATATCATGAGTATAAAAGAGGTGTTAAAGCAGGCTACGCAAAATTCGAAACTTTCCCGATCTGGAATCTTCCACTTAAACATAAAGTGAATGTCGCCTATGAAGCTGCAACAGTCGATCTTAAAGATGTTAATATGATTGACCATCACCACCTTGAAGCATACAATGAAAAAACCGTTAACTATAACCGTGATATTGAAGCTTTTCCTTTACTCAGAAGAATTATTGAAAAAATAACCGGTGGAGAATCTTTTTATAAATCCCCAACTGACATGGGCGTTAACAAAGCAGGATTTGGAATTATTGACGATGAAGCGGTACAACAAGCCGCTCATCAGGAAATTATCCGCCGCTATTTCAGATGCAGTTGTGAATATGCTATGGGGTTTGTTGAGCAGGACATTCTCGATCGTTCCGAACTAATAATGAAAGGAATTGACGCAAAATCCGAAGACAGATTAGTTGTTTTACCTGCACGAAAAGCAGCTGAGGAAGCATGCCAGACTGGCAAAGGAAATGACGGTGTATATTGCGGTGCCGCTATTGAATTAATGTCCGGTGAAATAGTAACAGGAAAAAATTCTTCACTCATGCATGCCGCATCAAGCTCGGTATTAAATGCTATAAAAATTCTTGCGGGAATTCCCGATAACCTTTATCTCATCCCGGAAAATGTAATTGATTCCATTACTTTTCTAAAGAAGGAAGTATTAAAAGGTAAAATGGTAAGCATGGATCTTGAGGAAACTTTGATTGCGCTTAGTATAAGCGCGATAACTAACCCCGCTGCAAAATTAGCGGTCGAAAAATTAAAGGATCTGCAAAATTGTGAAGTTCACCTTACTCACATTCCCACACCGGGAGATGAAGCCGGATTTCGGAAGCTGGGTGTGAACGTCACTTCCGATCCTCTGTTTTCATCCAAATCCCTTTTCATGTGCTAAATCAGAAAATATTATGACAGAAACAGAAACCGCAATTTCAGCAGTTTCTGTTTCCCGGGTAATTATTTCGTGAATCTTTTATAAAGGACGGGTACAACAACAAGGGTCAGAATTGTGGAGACCAAAAGCCCGCCTATTATTGTCCATCCCATCGGCGCCCAAAGTGAACCTCCCTGCAACGTAAGAGGGAGAAGACCACCGACAGTTGTCGCGGTGGTTAAAATTATTGGAGTGAATCTTGTTTCACCGGCTTGTTTAAGCGCTTGGATTAATTCCGCTCCTTCGCTTCGCAGTTGATTGGTGTAATCAACAAGCAGAATTGAATTGTTAACCACAATTCCAACCAAACTAGTTATTCCCACAAAAGCCATGAATGAGAATGAATAACCCGTAACAAACAAAGTAAAAATTGAACCGATAATTGCCAGCGGAATGGCAGCAAAAACTATCAGGGGTTGTGAGAATGATCTGAATTGCAGAACAAGTACTCCGAAAATTCCCACGACCGCTAAAATAATCGCCTGAAACATTCCGCCAAAGGAATCTTCCTGTTGTTCTTTAGCCCCGGCTACATAATAATGATATCCGGGGGGCCAATCGTAGGATTCCAGCTTCTCAATTATTTGATTTGTAATTTCATTCACGGATAAGTCGCCAACAACATCGGCCGTAATAGTGTTTGTCCTATCCAGATTATAATGATCAACAACAACCGGACTTGCCCTAAATTCTATTTGTGCTAATTGTTTCAGAGGAATGTGCGTGCCAATAGCCGAGGTTACATATATTTTATCAAAATCATTTATCTGAGATTTTGTTTTTATCGGTAAACGAAATACTATATCATATTCCTTGCCGTTTGAGTCTCTGAATTTTGAAACCACGGAGCCATTGATTGCCAAACGAACCATTTTGTCTATTTCATGAATAGGCACGGCCAGCATACCTGCTTTTGCGCGATTTATTTTTACGTGTAAATCTGTTTTGGTAGTAGCTAACTGGTTGTTGATGTTAACAATTCCGTCAATGGAGCGATAGATATTCTCAATGTCTTTTGAGATCGAACTTATTTTTTCAAGATTTTCACCAATCACACGAATGGCGATTGGCGCTTCAATCGGCGGACCCTGTTCAAATTCTTTTACTTCGATTCTGGCACCCGGATAACTGCTAAATTCATTTCTCAGGTTCATCAGGAACTTTGTATATTCTTCAGGAGCCATATCAATTAAGTCAACATAAATCTGAGCAAAATTACTCTTCTCTCTCCGCTGAATAACATTGTAATAAATTCGCGGATTACCTTTTCCAACATTCGTAGCATACAATTCAACTTCATGATAACTTTCAAGTATGTTTTCAACAAATCCGGCCACTTCATCAGTTCTGTCAAGACTGGTGCCTTCAGGCATTTCAATATTTATCATAAACTGTGTTTTACCAGCTTTCGGAAAAAAACTGACGCCAACAAAAGGGAATAACAACAAACTCAAAAAGAAAACAGTAACAGATATTATTATAATCAACCTCGTGTGATTTAATGCATAATCCAATATTCTTCGGTATTTAGTTTCTATAAATGTGTTCATCAATAATTTTATTTTATTCTGTTTTCTGACGGAGTCATACTTCTTACGCAAAAATTTTGAAGAGAGATACGGCGTTAGTGCTAAAGAAATCAAAAGTGAAGCGGACAAGGTATAAACAACGGTTGCCGGCATGCTTCTTATAAAATCACCAGTCACATTTTGCATTAATATTATCGGGACAAAAGCCAATACCGTTGTAACGGTCGAGCTGGTTACCGCCCAGGCAATTTGTATTGTTCCGGTAATTGCTGCATCAGTCGGTTGCAGTCCGTTATCCATAAATCTCGAAATATTCTGCGTGACAACAATCGCATTATCAACCAACAGACCCAAAGCTATAACGAGACCTGCAATTGACATTTGTTCGATTCCAAAACCGCTGAAATCAGTAAAAGAAATTCCGATTAAAACAGATAACGGAATAGCCAGCATTACAATACTTGAAGCCCGGAAACCGACAGCCAAAAATATCACAACTCCTACGAGCAACAAGCCCTGCAATAAGTTCATAAAAAAATCATTAAGCCTGGTTGAAACACTAACCGATTGATCAAACACATATTCAAATCTAATTCCCTGGGGAAGTGACTGCTCGAATTCCGTTATTTTTTGTTTCATTTGATCATAGATGTCAAAAATATTTGTTCCCTCTTTCTGACTGGCTGATATGAAAAGAGCTCTTTCACCATTAAATCGGGCAATATACTTTTGATCGCTGTAATCAAAATTAACATCGGCAACATCTTTCAGGAACACAATCTTTCCGTCACGGGCGTCAATAATAGTATTTTTTATTTCATCAATACTTTCGAACGAACCGCTTGTTTCGATATTTAGTTTTTTATTGCCCACGTCAATACTTCCCCCTGGAATATTGACGTTACTGCTTATTATCGCGTTTGAAATTTGCTGGAACGATAGATTCATCTGAGCAATTCTTTCAAGGTTGAGAGATATACGAATTTCCTGGTCGGGATATGCCATTGTCTTAACGCTTAAAACGCCATTAATTTTTTCCAATTCATTTTCCAGCGACTCAATGTTTTTTTCCAGGACACTGTATTCAGCCGAATCACTTACAATAGCTCCCTGAAAAATACTAACATCAGTCATTGTCCATTTCATTAGTTCGATCATTCGGATTTCGGTTGGTAACTGATTACGAATACTATTCACCTTCTGTACAACATCCGAATATTTATCATCGGGATCGCTGCCGGATAAAAATTCAACGCTCACCACAACCAAGCCATCTTCGGCTTTTGTATTTATATCTTTGATATCCTCAAGCTCGTTAATAACTTCCTCTATTGGATCAACAATAAGTTCTTCGAGATCGGTTGGGTTAGCTCCGGGCAACAACACTATTACGCTTGTTCCAGCGGGTGACACCTGAGGATCTTCGGAACGAGGCATAGTTAAGAACGATACTAACCCCAACAATGATAACAATACAATAATCACCAGCGAAAACTGATGATTCTCAATTGCAAACTTTGGAAATCTCATCTTTATCCCCGCCTAATTAACAATATCTATTTTTGAATATGAATTAAGATACTCCGATCCTTCTGTGATTACGGTTCGAATACTTTCAAGTCCTTTTGAAACAGCAACTTTGTCATCTATAATTGATTCAACAAATACATTAAGTTTTCTCACAGAATTATTTTTTGAAGGAGTATATACAAAACCCCGGTTTTTATCTGCTTCATTTAATGCTGAAATAGGAATAATATAAAATTCATTTCCTCCGGATGGATATATATCAACTCCCGCAACGAGTCCTGAAATGAGTTTAAAATTTCCCGTATTTATTTTTAACTCAACTTCATAGGTTCCGTTGTAAGGATTTGCTGCGAGTCCAATCTCAGTCACTTTTGCTGAAAAAACCTTATCCGGGAAAGCGTCAATTACTACATGAGCAGAATCGTTAGCTCTAATTTTCAAAATATCTTTATCAGTAACGCCAACTTTAACGATCCATCCTTCAGACTGCATCCCGAAAATTATCAGTGGCGTTCCTGCATTTGTAAGTTCATTTTCCTCGCATAATTTTTTTAATATTTGTCCGTTTGCCGGGGCTGTAATTTTCGCGTATTTATAATTGAACCGGGCTATTTCCAAATCTGATTTCGCAACATTAAATGCTGTTTCGGTATTCTGAAATTGTTCTAATGTTGCTACCTCATCGGCGTAAAGTTTTTTCACACGAGAATAGTCTCGTTCCATTTTATCAAACCCATTTTGAGCCTGAAGAAGACGCGCTTCAATTTCCGATAAGTTCAGTTGGGCAAGTAATTTTCCTTTTTCAACATAATCCCCTTCACTGACGAATATCTTTTCGATTATTCCGCCAATCTTGAAGGAGAGTTTTGTTTCAGCAGAAGTTGAAATTTTCCCGCTTGTATGAACAGGTAAAATCATTTTTTGTCGTATAACTTTCTCTGTCTTAACAGGAACAACGGGAGACATATCAGTTTTTTCTTCTTCCTTCCGGCATGAAGTAACCACCAGCATAAAACAAATCAAGTATAATATTTTTGCTTTCATTTTATTTTTCCTCGCTGATATCAATAAAATATTTCTCGTGATTTACTGAAGATACTTTTTCAAGTTCCGCAATTTTTATAAAGAGATCGAACTGAGTAAGAACTTTATTTAGCCTCGACCGCGTGAGTGAACCTCTCGCATCAATAAATTCAATCATGCTGGCCATTCCTTCATTATATTTTTTTTGAACTATCTCAAATGCTGCTGTAGAGCTTTTTTCTCTCAGTGCGGCTGATTCGAGATTTTTTTTCGTGATTTCATACGACTTATATGTTTCGGTCACCTGAAGTACAATTTTCCTTTGTAATTCAAGAAGTTTGGATTCTAATTCCGCCTTCTCGAACTGTGATTGTTCAGCTTTAGCTTTATCCTGAAATCCGTTAAATAAATTCCACTTCAATACCAGTGATGCCATCCAATAATCATATTCTTCCGAAAATTTATAATCCTCGCCCTGAAAGCCATAATCAGCGGCAAATATCAAAGAAGGAAGATAATTCGATCTTGCTAAATCAACACTTTTGTCGGCAATCTCAATTGCTTTTACAATCAGATTTAGCTCTTCCCTTTTTTGTAAAGCGCTTCTTGTTGTTTCCTCAATTGTGTAAGTAAAACTTTCTTCTGCGGGTTGTGTTGAGACCAAAATTTCAGAATTAAGATCACGGTTGAGAATAAAATTGAAATAGAATTTTGCCAATTCATTATTTTTTTCAGCCTCGGCTTTTTGTTGCTGTATTTCGCTTAGTTCAGCTTCAGCGCGGTAGACGGCATCTTTTGTTACTTTTTGATTTTCATACAACGAGTTGTTCACGCGCAGATTTTCTTTCAGCAACTCTTCAGCCTGTTCGAATATTTTAATTGCAAGCAAGGTTTTGTTGTAATTGTAATAAGCGGTTTTAATCATAGCGATTAAATCCCGTTTATAGAGATTTTTTTCGAACTCACTTATTTCAGTAATATCCGACTTAATACCATAATTAAAAAAAATCTGGGGCGTAAATATCGGCTGCACTAATGACACTTTGGTCTCATGCTCTCTCCTTCTTAAAAAATCAATTTGTTGATTATCGATTGAAGGATATACTGACGAACCAATGAGCTGGTTTAATCCTGCATAAACGGGATTCATCAGATCACCGATTGGAAGATCAATTTTTCGTCCGCCCTCAGCACGAGTGTATCGTGCATTAATAATTATTGAAGGCATAAACATACCTCTCGCTTCGTCGAGCGCAGCCAGACTTTTTTGCAACGAAAATTCCTTTTGCTGAAGTGAAAGATTACCCAATAATCCGATTCGGACGTAGTTATCCAAAATCTCAACTTGTCCGAATAATGAAATGCCTGCTGTGACCATAATAAATAACAGCAAATAAATACGATTCATAACATTACCTTAACATGGTTTAAAATAATGACTACTAGTCAGGGTGTTTTAAAAATTTTTATTTTTGTTTTTGTAAACACTTGCCAAGAAAATCCATGAAATAATTCATGTATTCGTCCATATCGGCTTTGTGCAATTCAGAAAAACAAAGCCCTTTACAAGAAGTTAATTGGAGTAATCCTGTTGAAGCCCCCCTCAGAAAAAATGCCATTTTGAGAGGATCAATATCATCTCTGATTGATCCATCTTCGATTCCCTCACGGATGTGAGTTGCCAACATTTCATTATTTTTATCGCTTTCATGAAATGCAGCTAGTCGTATATCATCCTGAAAATTATATTCGTCTTTTACCTTCAGAAAATTCATTTCCCGAGTTTCATAGAAAAGCAGAGCGTTAAAGTAGTTTGGATATTCTTTGTAGAATTTAATGTAGGCAATTCCATGAGCCCTAATCTTTTCTAAGCCGTTTCTTGCGCCCGTTTCAGTATTGTGAAATTCATCGTGCAAGATTTTCATTGCTCTGAGTACTATTCCAAAATAAAGTTCTTCCTTACTTCTGAAGTAAAGATAAAGTGTCCCCTTACTTAATTCTGCCGTCTGGGCTACATCGTCCATAGTGGCTATCTCATATCCTTTTGAGAAAAAGACTTTTTCAGCCGCATCAATGATGTCTTTTTTACGTTGCTGTCTCTCCCTTTCGCGCCTTTCGAGGGTTCCCATTCCTGACTCTATTCCGTTTGTTGACTATCGGTCATTTAGTGGATTCAAATATAGCGCAATCGATACTTCTTGTCAAGTTCTTAAATATTCCTAAAGTGTTCTCCGTCAATCTGCAGATATTTCACTGTTTCCAGCTATTGCATTTTTATCAGGAATGGATTATTCTTGCCTTAGTTTATGACAACAGACGGCATAAATATCGCGAACGGAAACGCTCAGGCACTACTTCTCAAACATCAGGGAAAGAATCTGTTCGGCTTTGAAAAAAAGTTTACAAGTAATCCTGATTTAAAAACTGAGCAATCAATCTCCTCAATAGTTAAATCTACATCCGCAAAAAGTCTTACAGAAGTTAATAAATCTTTTCTACCGTTAAATAAACCCATTGAATCAAATCAGAACTCTGTTAAAGGATTTCTGAATTCTGATGCGTTAAGCAGATCAGGCGTTCTACCCGAAACTAATTTTAATGAAAATTCCTTTCAGAGCTCGGAAATTAATTATGCTCATCCGGAAAACATTACATCAACCCAAATTGAACAAAGAGGCTGGTTTATCACCATTGTTCCCGACAGACGCATAAATATGAATTATTTGCAACTAACAGAAAGAAAAGATGACAGAAAAGAAAAACTGAAAGATTTTTACAGTCCGATAGTGAAATTCAACAAAGGAAAGTTACTCGATATTGTAGGCTAACTGGTTCTGTCTCTTACCACTTTTGGTTTTGCCCCATATAACCTTTCATCACCGATAGTATTAACGATGTAATGTTTCTCCCGCTTGCCATTTATTTCATATTCCTGGTAACCAACAATTCCATGTCTTATTAAGGTAGTCAGCATCTTCAGGAATTCTTCCTTTTCAGCTTTATTCAAATCGCTTAAATCCATCCGGTCGCGTTTTCCCAGGTTGAGAAAATCATCAAGTTTCTGGAATGCCTTTGCGGTGTTGGAGATTTCTATAGAATCCTTTTTATTACCACTTGATTCTTTCGGCTGGATCAGAGATGTACTCCATAATTTAAGACTCTCAACATGCGCGCTTGTAATTTTCAATTTATCCTCCGGATTTATTAATAATAATCGAAAAATAACCCCGGATATTTAGTGATTATTGTTACATCAATTACTTTGTTTAGGTTTTTTGTTTCGCGGATTTGGTTAGGTTGCTAACTTTTAGCATTTCTATAAAACTGCCAGATCGCGTTTAATTCGATTTGAAGTCTGTAAATAAAAATCACCAACACAACGTTACTGACGTAACTCAGAAGACTTAATAATGTTAATAGTCTGATGTTTGGATTACCCAGAAGAAATTCGGCAGTAAATTCCCCCTCGCCGTTGATTAATGATTTTATGAATTCATCCATATTAAAAGAAAAGAAAAGAACCGCAACAATAACATCAATCGCAAATCTCACTATGTACACTGAATAGATTGCCTTTTTATTAAAAGGCGTTAAACTCAGTTTTGATTGACAGAGAAAAACACTTCTGATAAAATAGAAGAACAAAAAAAGTCCTGTAGCCGTGAAAAGTAAATTGTAGTAATTAGAATAAATGAATATAACCTTTGCGTTTTGAGGATTTTCAAGAATGATATTAACAAGCGATATTCCATAAATCAGTACAAGAAAAAAACCGGCTCCGTAAAAACGTTTAGCCACAACAACCTGATTTTCCTCGGATTCAAATTCAAATGCATTTTCCATTTCAGTAAGATTGCGGTATAGCCAGTATAAAAAATACATCCCGAAGGTAATAATTGTTAACACTAATACTTTCCAGAACTTTCGTTGTTTGCCCGGTTTATTGGTAATCAATATTTATCCCCTCTTAACATTTTTATCTTAATCACCGAAAGAGAATTCTAACATTTATCCGAAGATCATTTCTCTGATCAACGGGTATTCTATGATTTGTTAAACTTCCCGCTAAATTTAATTCTCCTGTTTTAATATAACAAACCTGAACTTAGAACCTATCCTTTCATTTCAAGATAATATTATTATCCGGCTGTTAGACGAAACAGAATTGACCTGGTCACAAAAAATAATTAAGTTTTATACTCATACAACAATTAATCAGGTGAGATCATGAAAAAATCAGTCTTGTTGATATTAATTGGCAAAAGAAAGGAAGAAGCAGTAAAAGTTCAACAAATTTTAACTGCGTGGGGATGCATAATTAAAACACGTCTTGGTATTCATGACGGCGTGATGGAAAATTGTTCCGACGAAGGATTGCTGATTCTTGAACTGCATGGCACAGAAGAGCAAAAAGAAGAACTAACCCGGAAAGTTGCCGTGTTGCCTGGCGTGGCTTCAAAACTCGTTGAACTTGAAGTCTAAGTAAACATAAAGCGCCTTCATGAAGGTATAATATTTTGAAACAGGTATTACCAATTATATTTCTCAGTACATTATTAACAATGTTATTGTTAATTTCATCTGGCTGTGAAAATGAAACATTCATCACAAAGTATGTGCATGATACCGTATATGTTCCTCTTGATACAGTAATTGGATCTTTTAGAATTAGCGATATCATTGTCCGGGATCAACCAAGGGTTGGAGATAAATTTAAAATTGTTTTAGTTAACAAACCCGCCGACATGTTCATCAACTATCTTGAGATTAATAATCTTTGGACAACGATTGATAGTTCGGCAGGAGATACTATTTATGCGTTCTGGCCATTGTTGCCTGAGAGTAATATTTTATCTTTCAAAGTTGACGGATATTCTTACAATCCATCCACTGTTTATACTACCTATCAAAACATGAGCTTCGATTATGAGGTTATTGAGGGAATACAGATCAGACCTAATAATGAAGAAACTATCGATCCGGAAAATTTATATCCTCCTATGCTTCGGGGGGGCGATCCGACTTTTTCCTTGTCGGTAAACGGGGATACCGTTATAATCAGCGTTGTCTACACTATTCATGATGAAGCAGGCGAACGATTATATTGGAAATTTTTAGATCGGGGAAATGAATTACCTGAACTCATTGAACATACAAGACATTGGAACATATCGGATGGAAGTGTTACTGGTACTTTCTATTATGATGATACCCTAAAAACAGGATTGATAAAAATCGATAAATGGAATGATGTTGGAATTTTTAGTGGTATTGTTTATTCCCAGATTGAGCCATATTCGATAAGAAGCGGAATGCATCCTAAAATTACTTTTTGGGTGAGAAGGAATTAGAACTACTCTACATAACAGACAACAATTTGATTTTTGAGGAAACACAGAGCTTAATAAGTGGGTTTGTGAGAAATACTTCTTCTGGTTAAATTTGCCAAACCGAACATTGAAGCCAAT
>CAZEXO010000003.1:30348-51594 GCA_964516545.1 uncultured Melioribacteraceae bacterium | reverse complement strand
ATATACTTCAGATGGTGATAATATTTTTCGGAATGGCGTCAGCATTTGTTTATGTCATAAAATTAATGCCTGAAAATATCGGAATGATTGACGCGATGAATATTGCAGGCAAAATGGGAAAACTTAATACGCTCGATTTCTCGTTTAACCTTAACGACCAGTATACGTTTTGGACAGGATTGCTCGGCGGAACGTTTTTAATGTTGTCATATTTCGGCACCGACCAGTCACAGGTTCAGCGTTATTTAGCAGGCAGTTCGGTAACACAAAGTCGTATCGGTCTGCTCATGAACGGAATTATAAAAGTCCCGATGCAATTTTTTATTCTTCTTATCGGCGCGATGGTTTTTGTTTTTTATCAGTTTGTACTTCCCCCGCTCTTTTTTAATCCGGTGGAAAATAATTCGGTTAAACAAGGGCAGTATTCTGAAGAATATACAAATCTGGAAAATGTGTATGAGGCGCTTCACGAGGATAAAATAAGCGTAATTAATGAAATGCTGACAACGATGAATAATGGTGATGATAAAACATTTGAGATGAAAAAAAACGAAATGCTCGCGATTGAAAACAGAGCCTCTTACGTTCGTGAACAGGCTATTGAAGTAATAAAAAAGAATAATCCGGCAAGCGACGGTAACGACACAAATTACATTTTCCTCAGTTTTGTGCTGGGATTTTTACCAGTCGGTCTGGTCGGATTAATTCTCGCGGCAATATTTTCGGCATCAATGTCATCAACATCAGCCGAGCTGAATGCATTGGCGTCAACAACAGTGGTTGATATTTATAAACGAGTGATTAAAAAAGACGGCAGCGATAAACATTATCTTACTGTTTCTAAAATTGCAACCGTTTTCTGGGGTGGTTTCGCCATTGTATTTGCGTTGTTTGCCAACAGTCTCGGTTCGCTCATTGAAGCTGTGAATATTCTCGGCTCACTTTTTTATGGAACTATCCTCGGAATTTTTCTCGTGGCGTTCTATATTAAAAAAGTCGGAGGCAATGCAGTTTTTACGGCGGCTATTGTTGCCGAACTGATGGTTCTTGCGCTTTATGCATTCACCGATATTCCTTATCTGCTATTTAATTTAATCGGGTGTGTGATTGTGATAATCTTATCAATATTTTTTCAGATGCTTGGATTGAATAACAAAAGGATTGAAGTCTAGAAAATACGATTTATTCAACAGCCGAAGTATCATTTATAACAGAACACTTATTCTCCTGACAATTATTAAAAAGCATATTTATTTATGTGCAAGACTTTAGTATACCACACCTTTTTATAGGTGAAAAACTTTACTCCGGACTAAGGTCTCTTGTATTCTCATCAAATGGGTTTTGATCATTTTACTCCGGTCTTGTCACAAAAGAAAATTCATAAGGCTCTGCCAGGTATGATCCGTATAAGTCTTTTGCCGCCTCCGATATTGTAACAGTGTATTTTGTGTTTGTATTGTAATTGCGCGATGGAACAAAAGTGATTGTGTTTCTTGAGTTATTATTAGGATCATATTCAAATGCACCTGAAATATTCGGACTGATAGAAAAAGCATTTTGTACGGAGGATTTGATCATATAAGTATTAAATCGCATTATTATTTTCTGATTTAAGTCTACAAACACTTGGCCGTTCCTCGGACTTGTTGATTGCATTCCGATTTCCGCTGTTGAGAACGAAAATGAAAATGGATTACCCATTAATACACCATCCAAGTCTTTTGCCGTTGAGTCGATTGTTACATTATATGTTGTGTTTGAATGATACACTCCACCAGTGTAAATAGTAAGACTGTTTTTTTCCGGCCAGAGATAAATAACATCGTTAGAAGGAGAGACTGTAATAGCATTTTCCACGGAAGGTTTATTCATGTTTCTGGGAAATGTGATTTGAATTCCCTCATTAGCTATCAAATCAACGTCAACATCACCATGGTACGGATTGGTTTGAATTCCGTTTTGAGTTGATGAAGATTGAATGGTTCTGAAGTGGAACTCTAGCGGAAAACGCAGGTTATTTCCCAGCGTATCTTTAGCTTCGGTTGAAAGATTTATGAAATAAGTCGTGTCAACAAATGAATCTTTCTGTGACATTGTATAGGTGAAAGAATTGACAGTACTGTAAGTTGTGATTACCCCTCCTAAATCGGCATCAGAATATGGAGAAGAAGAATATGCCCTAAAATAAATATCTTCAGGCTGACTCGAATATTTTCCCCAGTTAAAAATACCCTCGGTGGGAGGAATTGTACTGAATGCCTGTTCAACACTCTGGCGATTCATAGGTTGCGTAAATGTAATTGAAATCGTTAACCGGGAATAGCGATTGTTATAGACTATTTCACCATTATTATCAGGATAATGATATGAAACAAGATCAGGTACTGTAGAAAGATCAATCTCACCGAGATATGTTGTGCCGGCTCCGGTAATCAGAACATTATTATGATTATAAATTCTGAAATTTGTTGCCAGAATTTTCAAATCATAATTTCCGATTGGCAGATTCTCGATTCTGAATGAACCATCATCAGAATTAATGAATACCGAATCAATAGGATTTACCTGACTGACAATAACAAGGGCGAAACTTTCTTTCTGCAAGACTTTGCCAACAATTGAACCATGAAATGCATCGTTAAAATAACGCGGATCGGTCTCGTAAATAATAGTTTCTTCACATGAGAGGAAAAATGTAAGGAAAAACAATACGAACAAATAAGTTTTTTTCATCTTGTCCTCCGCTTTATTATAAGAAAAAAAGGTTGTTTCTTATTTTCCGGAAATTCCTGAATAGAAAGAATGGGATTTGTTTTGGTCATATTGTATCAATAAATAGATATATATTCAAGGTATTATTTCGGTAGGAAATAATTACCGGAAGATAAAGCAAAGGCAAAAACAATAAGAATTACATACCATTTTGAAATGTGGTCTGAATCATGATTCAAGATGTGGCATGTAAAATATTGTAATGTAATACATGTGTTATAAAATTTAACTTTATATTTCAACGGGGGATTAACCTAAGATTCTATCAAAAATTAATATCAACAGCTGATGTTTCTTTAAGTGGTCTTATATGTCTGAGATGAAAAATAAAAAACAATTTGTTGCAAGTATAATATTGATGATATGTGGACTTATTATCCCGATGGCGCTATTATTTTATAATCTTTATCTGCCAATGATATTATCCTATTTAATCTTTCCCTTCGCGATTTTTGTTCTGGTGGACTGGCAGACAAAAAATTACGAATGGATTTGTGGAAAATGCGGTCATCAATTTTCCATCACAAGAAAAGAGAATTTTTTGGGAAGGAACGGCGGACTAAACATGAAACTACTCTATTGTGAGAAATGTGGAAAAAAAGTGTGGTGCCGCAGTGTCAGTAAATAATTCTTTTCTGTTATTTTTAACCGGTAAATCCTATCTTTATTAAGATATTTTTCTAAACCAAACCAAGAGGAATTCCATGAAAAAACTAAAATTCTTTTTGATAACAGCTCTTTTGCTGGCATCAACAATCTTTAGTCAAACAGACAATAAAATCACCTTGTATACCAAATCAGCAAAAGATAAAATTAGTAAACACATTTACGGTCACTTTGCTGAACATTTGGGTAGATGTATTTACGGTGGAATATGGGTAGGCAAAGACTCACCAATTCCAAATGTACGTGGAATAAGAACCGATGTTGTTGAAGCGCTAAAAGGTATTCAGATTCCTAATCTTAGATGGCCGGGCGGATGTTTCGCTGATACTTATCATTGGAAAGACGGAGTTGGTCCTCAGGCAGAACGTAAGAATATGGTAAATGCCTCCTGGGGCGGAATTGTTGAAGATAACAGTTTCGGTACACACGAGTTTATGGACTTATGCGAACAGTTGAATTGCGAACCCGTGATTTGCGGAAATGTGGGCAGCGGAACGGTTCAGGAGATGGCTGACTGGGTTGAATATCTGACATCTGATGCGAACACTCCAATGGTTCAGTGGCGTAAGAAAAACGGAAGAGATAAACCCTGGAAAGTAAAATATTTCGGAATAGGAAATGAAACATGGGGTTGCGGCGGAATTATGACTCCGGAATATTATGCCGATCAACTTGGTAAATATTCTGTTTTCGTAAAAAACTATGGTGACAATGTTCTCTATAAAATTGCATCGGGAGCTAATGTTGATGATTACGAATGGACAGAAGTATTGATGAATAAATGGAAAAATGTTGACGGCTGGCTTCAGCCTTACATGAACGGATTTTCCCTGCATTATTACACTATTTGTCATGACTGGACAGTTAAAGGTTCTGCAACAAAATTCAACGAAGACGAATGGTTTAGCTCAGTTTCAAAAACTCTTTTGATGGATGAATTAGTTGTTAAACATTCAGCTGTTATGGATAAATATGACCCGGAAAAAAGAATAGGTCTCGTTGTAGATGAATGGGGTAACTGGTTTGATGTTGAACCCGGAACTAATTCAGCATTTCTCTATCAGCAAAATACTCTTCGCGACGCTATTGTTGCCGCAGAAAATTTTGACATCTTCAACAAACATTGCACTCGTGTTACCATGGCAAACATCGCTCAAATGATAAACGTTCTTCAGTCGGTGATTTTAACCCAGGATGAAAAGATGGTTCTCACACCGACTTATTATGCTTTCAAAATGTATAACGTTCATCATGACGCAACACTCATCCCGATGAATATTTCCTGCTCGGAATATAAAAACGGAGATTCGTCAATTCCTTCAATTAGCAGTTCCGCTTCAGTGGATGAAAATGGTCTGATTCATATTACAATGACAAATGTTAATCCTAACGAAGCCGCAAAAGTAAATATTGAACTTGACGGCATGCCAAACGCTAAATTATTACGCGGTGAAATTTTAACGGGAAAAGAAATTAATTCACACAACAGATTCGGTGAACCTGAAGAAGTTACAATCAAAGACTTTAAGAGTGTAACAATCAACAAGAACATAATGACGGTTGAGCTTCCCGCTAAATCTATTGTAATGATTGAATTAAAATAATCTGACAACACATTTTGCCCGGGATGGGCTTAAAATGTTTATCGCTGAAGATTACTAAAGTTTTTATTCGCGGGAGTTATGTTGAATATAACTCCCGGTTTTGATACGATGTAAACTTCACTTCGCAGTGTAAATCATGAGAAAAAGCGGGTCTCTATTCGGTTTTGGTAATTTCTGAGGTTGTTCTGATTTACAATATATTTATTTTTTTCAGTCGTGGTTTGAAAATTATCTTTTGCGGAAAATGATTCGTATCGCTATTGTTTTATTTACCGAATTGCACATCCGCTAAAATGACTATTCATACTTTACTCTAAAATTAACTTTGTTTACTTCGGAATCATTAGTAATTTGATTTCGGTTATGTAGAAGCATGGCTGAAATATCCAGTGGAGGCAATATGGATGAATCCGTAACAAGAATGATTGATAAAACTACCATCCCCGATGAAAATTCTGTTCGGGAATTAATTGGCGAGCAAAATTACTCATACTGGAAAAAATTATTCTCATACATCGTTAAAGCCTATCCGGGAACATTTAAAACCGACGACTGGATTTACGGAGGTAAAAAACACGGCTGGGGATTACGGTTCAAAAAATCCAAATCCTTCTGTACACTCATACCCGAAAAAAATAAAATAACTGTTGTTATAGTATTCGGTCGCGATGAACGGGATAAAGTGGAAAACATAACAGACTCGCTCAGCGAAGAAGTGCTTGAAGCGTACAGAAAAGCAACTACCTACCACGATGGCAAGTGGCTGAGTCTTGAACTCAATTCAAAGATTATCTATGATGACATCATAAAACTGCTGTCAATAAAAAGACGCCCCTGAATTTTTGATAATACATCTGGAAACAAACCCCAACACTTTGTTATAAAATATTTCTTTCAACGCTTGAAAAAAAAACACGCCAGCTCTTGTTAAGTAATATATGAACCAATAAAATTACATCTGTGTTTAAGAATAACGGAGGCGCTTAATTCTGTAAATACTTGTGAGCTGAGATGAAAATAAACGAAAATCTACCTGAAATTATTCGTGAACTTGAGAACGAAATTGCCTTTTACAAATCAATTGCCGATTTCACTTATGACTGGGAATTACTCATGTCTCCTTCGGGTGAATTTTTATACGTGTCGCCCTCATGCGAAAGAATAACCGGTTATAAGCCTGAAGAGTTTAAGTCCGATCCGGAATTATTTGTTAAAATTGTTCAGGATGAACATAAGGAACTGGTTTTAAAACATATCAGGGGGAAATTGTCGGGAGAGGAAATCGAAGAAATAATTGATTTCAATATCATTACGAAAGATGGTAAAACAAAATGCCTTCAACATGCCTGTCGAAAAACATATACCCATTCAGGAAAACTCCTTGGTTTCAGAAGCAGCAACAGAGACATTACCGAAATGAAAGCGGCTCAGGAAAAGATTTACAAATTATCAGCTGCGGTTGTTCAGAGTCCCGTATCTATAATGATAACAGACTTGTCCGGTAATATTCAGTATGTTAATCCGCGGTTCACAAAAGTTACAGGTTATACTTCGGAAGAAGTTATTGGAAAAAATCCGAGAATGCTGAAAAGCGACACCAAAACACCCGAGGAATATAAAAACCTCTGGTCAACAATTCTTTCGGGAAATACCTGGGAAGGAGAATTCCTTAATCGAAAAAAAAACGGCTCCGACTATTGGGAGCTGGCTACAATCGCCCCCATAAAAAATGAGTCTGATGAAATAATAAGTCTGATGGCTGTTAAAGAAGATATTACCCTTCGTAAGGAAATGGAAAAACAATTAAGAGAAGCGAACGCAACAAAGGATAAGTTTTTTTCTGTTCTCGCGCATGATCTCAAAAATCCGTTTCAATCCATCATGGGTTTCAGTGAAATGATTTTAAGCGACATTCGTTCAAAAGATTATAAACAACTTGAAACGTATGGAGAGTTGATTTTAAAAGCCTCGCGTCAGGCATATAACCTTCTTGTTAACTTACTGGAATGGTCGAGAATTCAGACAAACAGAATGGACTATAATCCCGAACTGCTTAATGTAGATTCAATAACCGGGGCAATACTGGAATTATCATCCGGTAATATTAATAAAAAGAAACTCATTGTGAATAAATCAATTGATCACAAACTCACCCTGATTGCCGATGAATTTATGATAACGACAGTGATAAGAAATCTAATTTCGAACGCAATTAAATTTACTCCTTCAGGCGGAAAAATTTCCATTACTGCCGGTATCAAAGAAAACCAGTTTGTCTTTACCGTTGCCGATACCGGAGTAGGAATTAAACCCGGCGAGGAGCAAAAACTTTTCCTGATTGAAAATAACTTTTCAACCCAGGGTACTGATAATGAATCAGGCACAGGTTTAGGTTTAATCCTCTGTAAAGAATTCATCAAAAAACATAATGGTGAAATTTTTGTTGAAAGTGTTTACGGACAAGGTTCAGTCTTTACTTTTAACATACCTATCAGCTAAACGGAATTATTCTTCGAAAACAATCCTTTAAAGTGATGTAAAGCTAAACCGAAAGTATATTCTGATTTTACACTTGCAATTACATAAGCACGAAGTTAATTTTACTGCGAACTCATATCGGTTTGAAAATTTAACATAATCTTTTCCTCTCACTTACGAATCCGATTTCAGATTAAAAATAAATTGCATTACTAAAAAGGGGATTTATCATGAACTCTGGAGTATTTCATTTCACGAGTGCGAGATATCACTCTGCTATATTTTTTCTTTTATTGATTATAATTTCTCCGAATCTTATTGCGCAAAAAAATGCCGGAAAAACTTCAACAAAACCAGACATTCATTCAAACGGAGAGCAAATCTCAAATAATATGAATGACTGGGTTCCGGTAACTGAACCCGGCGCACCGGCACGTGAAGGTCATTCGATGGTAACTCTTGATGACGGGCGTGTTTTAATGTTTGGAGGTGAAGATGCCAACGCGGATTTATTCAATGATCTTCATGTGTTTCAGGATGCTAATTGGTCGAAAATTGAACCGGAAGGCATAAAGCCGGAATCAAGAAAAGATCAGACTACGTGGGTCTCAAATAATAAAATGTATATCATGGGTGGGTTGGGTGAAAACGAGCAACTACTCAATGATTTGTGGACTTTTGATCCGGGTACGAATGCTTGGTCTGAAGAATTTGTTGATTCAGGTCCCAGAGCAAGACAACGTTTTGGAGCAGTACTTCGAGGTAATAAAAAAGTTTTGATGACGGGAGGTCAGGGTGAGAATGAATACGGAGGGACAACAGAACTTGATGATGTTTGGGAATTCACTCCGCCGGATTATTCATATCCTGAAAGTAATTCATGCATTTTGAATAAAAATGACGGCGGTGTGTTCCGTGAATTGCTGGAAAAAATTCCTCACGTTGTATGGGGACATAAAATGTTTCTTCATGCGGGAAAAATAATTATTGCCGAAATATTTGCAGGTGGTTTTCATATGTTTAAAATGGATGATGCGACCGAGACATGGGCAACTATTGACATCACAGGCGACAAGCCAAATTTCTCTCCGCTTGCAGCAGCAATAGATCTATCGGCAGGGTTTATGAAAATCGGAGGATGGGGATATTTCCCATCGGCTTTATATAAAACAAACGGATTCCGCGCTTCGGAAGAAACATGGTTTTTTGATTACTCAACAGAATCCTGGACTCAGTACCCAAGTCTTCCTGAAGGTATTTTCGGTTCCTGTTCCGTTTATGATTCATTGAATCAAAGGATAAAAGTCTATGGAGGAAAAAAAGCCGACAGTACAATAAATGACAAAGTTTATATTTTTCAATGGGGCGCTCCGGTAAACACAAATGATATTTCTTTGCCGACAGAGTTTTCACTTGAGCAGAATTACCCGAATCCCTTTAATCCTGCAACAACAATTTCCTATGTGCTTGACAAACAAAGTGAAATAACCTTATCTGTCCATGACATCCTTGGAAGAGAAATTGCCGTCGTTGAAAAGGGAATTAAATCTGCCGGCAGACATAAAACGAATTTCTTCGCTGATGAATTAACAAGCGGAGTTTATTTTTATACCTTGAGAACTCCCGAAAAATCATCTACAAAAAAGTTTGTTCTGCTGAGATAAAATATTTCTCAATAAATTTTAGAATAAAATCATCTTTATTTATGATGGAAAAAACACATGATAGTTTTGGGAAACTAAAAGGATAAGTTCTCATGAAATTTTTTCTATTTCTTAATCGACGGGAAAGTTATGAAAAGAATAATATTCTGCTGCATTCTGGTTGTTGTATGTTTTTGTTTTAATCATCATGCCCAGCAGAATAAGAACCTGACATTAGCTGAGGTAATGAAAATTCTGGAGGGATCAACAACTAATTATAACATCAAAACGATTGAGGATTCCAACTCAGTTAGTGATGAGGTAATCCTCAATCATTTATTCCCTCCGTATGCCGGACACATAGATAATCCATTTGTTCAGTCGAATGAGAATAGTATTTCGCTTATGGATTGGCGGATTGATTCATTGGCACAGATTGAATTTAACGCGGGTGAAGAGGCTTTTACTAATGAAGATTTCGCGCAAGCGTTGATTTGTTATGAGAATGCGCTAAGGATAGATAAGAACTTATACATGGCAAATCTTTTTATCGGAGACTGTTATCTTCAGGGAGGATTGCCTGAAGTAGCCCTGGAATATTATCAGAAGGCAACCGAATTAAATCCTAATGATTACCGGTGTTATATGTTTTCATCAACCGCGTACTACCAATTGGGTGATAAGGCAAAAGCCCTGGATTGTTATATAAAAGCTCTTTCGATTAAACCAAACCATAAAACAATTGTGAACATCTTAAAAAATAATCAGAGTATATTCCAAATTGAATACATGGATATGAGTTTTAAACCATATGCCTATTTTATTAAGAACAACAAGACGATTGATGTTTTTATTGGCATGTCGGAGTCAGGTGTATGGATGCCCTATATTCTTACCAAAGCAATGTTTGCAGGAGAATCGGAAATCAGAGCCAAATATGTTTCCGATAATAATTCTCTCTGGACATTACAGGAAGAGAAACAAGCAATAATTATTTTGTTATCGGGTTATCTTTCAATAAAAGAGAAAGGTACCGTGATCGACTATTTTGAAAAATTCTTAAAAATCGTGAACGAAGGATATCTTGATATCTTTCTTATCTATGAAATTGGCGCGCTTATGGATCCTGATGTAATAATTAAATCACCGCCTGAAATAAGGGAAAGAACAGAAGAGTATCTTAGAAAATTTATTATCAAAGTTGAGTAATCAGAGGCTCCTTTTTAACTCAATAAATCCCCTGGAAAAGAGTAGTTGAATAATCTTCAGAGTTGTTCAGGCGGGTGAGGCAATTCGTGTCTATAAAATAATTTTATGATTAATATTTCCATCAAGAGCAAAAGCATGATAATAAATTTAAAGTATCATTTTTTTTGTTTCGGAATAACTATTAATTTTGAACGAGTAGAGATAAATTCCTGAAGCGAAATTTCCGGCGATTTCTCCTCGTACATTATTAGAATTAAACTCAACTTCATATTCACCGGCTTTTTGAAAATCATTCACTACTCTTTTTACTTCTCTTCCCATCATATCGTAAACACTTAGCTGAATGAATGCTGAACCGCTGATATTTCCAGTTTCTTTTTCCGGCACACTATAACGGATTTTAGTGCAAGGGTTAAAAGGATTGGGAAAATTCTGACACAAGTAAAATTCATTCGGAACTTCTGTCGCGTTACCAACAGAAGTTGAAACAGATAGATTAACTTTGACTATTCCGCCGGAACATGTCAGATACAATATTTTTCTTCCAGTTGAATCATTAGCAATGTAAGATCCAATCACACCAGATGCACCCGAAAGAGATGATTCTAAAATACCTGAGTCGGTTATTGCTGAAATTATTTTTCCGTCATAGGGAACTGTAAATATTCCTCCCTCTTCATCAATTAAAACATTTGATAAATTCGCGTTTTGCTGATTTGTATATATAACTTTCATGGTTCCGGGCTGTCCGTTTTCATCAATCGAGTATTTGAGAATTCTGCTTCTGTAACTTTCGGCAAGATAAATATTTCTGCCATCCTTATCGAGGCAGGCGTCCATCATACTGAAGGGAATTTCCGATCCGGGAAAATTATCAATAAAAACGCTTGCCTGATATTCTGAGTTAACCTTGAAAAGTTTATTCTCCAGATCATCGACAATAAAAATATTCTTTTGATTATCCTTAATTAGGTTTATCGCGCGTTTAATACCCATTTCTGCGGATGAAAATAAAGTCGTCACAGCGCCATTGGGGTTTACTCGTATAACGCTATCACCAATGGGAATTATGAAATAACCATCCTCATCAATTTCGAGCCCCGGTCCGATAAATGTGCCATGAAAAGATGCAATTGTTGAAATAGTTCCATCGGTTGATCTTTTTTTAAGCGTTCCATTGCCCGCTCCATCACCGGTAACAAAATAGATGTTACCCTCATCGTCTCCATTTATGGCAAATGGTCGGTTACCTGAAACACGAACGAAAAGTTCACCTATGTAGGATTCGTCTAACTTTTGTGAAGTATTTTGAAAAACATTCCCCCCGGAATTTATTTCATCAGCCTTTGAGTTTGCATAGCATAAAATGGTCAGAAAAATAAAAATTGTTGCGGTTTTAATATTTATCGAAAAAATCAAATTACCAGAAACTTTTTGCCTCATAATTAATTCTCCGGTGATTAATAAAATACAGTCGGAAAATTATGTGTTGGCAGGCTTTTAATCGTCCGAATACCGGAATTGAGACTATAAAAAAATTTTTGATAACAAACGAGTAATTATTCAGAATGGGTTTTTCGGAATTGACTTGGCGTGAGTCCGACACATTTCTTGAAGACAGAGTTAAAAACTGATTTTGAAGAAAATCCACTTTCGTATGCTATTGCCAACAGTGAGTAATGTTGAAACGCGATATCCCTGATTCGGTTTTTAACCTCTTCGACACGATAATGATTCACAAAATCATAAAAGTTTTGCTTTTTGCAGACGTGTATTGATTGAGATATTTTTCTCTCTGGTATATTTATTTCTCTGGATAAATCTTCCACAGTAAGAGTCGGTTTAAGATACAATTTTTTATTAACCATAACATCAAGAAGTTTTTCTATAATCTTCTGGCAGTCGGTTTCGGTTAAATTAGAACTTGCATAGCGGCGGGGCAAAGATATTCCGGAAAGATAATCTGATCTGACTATGCTGTTATAGGTAATCGTAAGAGCGAAGAACATATTTATTACCACGGCAATCAAAGTTAATACTGGATTATATTCTGCAATATTAATCCCAACTGCACTTGCCAACCATTGAAATAAATTTATCATCCACATAGTTGTAAAACCGATTATTAAAATCAAAAGCCAGGATAAATTAATTTTTTCGGTTGCAGAGTAATATTCTTCAATGCCTTTACGGTAATTCTTTAATTTTTTGAATATTACAATCAGGTATACTGCAATCTGTAAGTGAATCATGAAATAAAAAACGCTTATCCTGTTTTGTTCGGCTTGTTGATATAAAAGCGTTTCCCGATCAATCCCGTTATTGAAGCTCAGTAATATCAAAGAAATTATTATTATGATGATATACGTTGTTCCATGCGCCAGATGCTGAAGTTTCAGTTTATAAGAACTGTTGCACAACGATAAAATGTAAAGATAAAGAAACGGCATTAACAGAGCATAAGCCCCTCCTCCGATTATACGCGTAAATGAAACCCATGATTCCGGAACTATTTGAAAACGGATCATGAAATGATGCGCCGGTAAAACCGAATTAGCAAACAGAAACCCCGCGAGTAAAATGTTACTTACTCGTTTGCCTTTTTTATAAGACAACATCACAACTCCCAGAAACAATAACTGAACAAGAGTTATCAGACTGAATATTTCCATTAATGAAAGGTTCATGTATTTCTGTTCTTAAATTTGTTAAAGTTGGTTTTCCGATTTCTATTAAGAGATCCGGTACTAATCATTTCTTCGCTGAAGTCTGTTATTCAGGGCTCTCCGGCTCATTCCAAGCATTCGCGCGGCAATTGTTTGATTGCCGTCTGCTCGTTTAAGCGCCTCATTAATAACCAGGTCTTCCGCTTCTTTTAAGGTTGGGAAATCATCAGCAAAAGATATTTTTTCTTCTGATTCATAATTTGTTAACGGGGTTGATTCATTTTGTTTTCCATTTTGATGCGGGAAAATTTTTTCTTTGATTGAATCAAGAGAAAGTATTCCTGATTTATGCATGCTGACGGCGTCAAAAATTATTCCTTCCATTTCACGAATATTACCGGGAAACGGGTAGTTTGAAAGAAGCGTATACAATTCTTTGGGCGGAGTAGGTCTTTTTTTCCCCAACTCTTTAGCTGCTTTTTCGAGAAAATGATCAACAAGTAACGGAATATCTTTTTTTCTCTCCTTCAGCGGGGGTATGTGGATGTGATGAGCCTGCAAACGATAGTATAAATCTTTTCTGAACTCATTGCTCTCTTTCATTTTTTCAATATCGCGGTGAGTTGCGCAAATTATTCTGGCATCGGAAAGTTTTGCCATATCAGAACCGAGCGGATAATATTTTCCGTCCTGCAATAATCTTAAAAGTTTCACCTGGGATTCAATACTAAGATCGCCTATTTCGTCAAGAAAAAGAGTTCCCTTCTGAGCCTGCTCAATCAATCCCTTGCGCTCAGTTTCTGCTCCGGTAAAAGCTCCCTTTTTGTGTCCGAACAACGTATCTGAAAACAAATGATCATCAACACCGGCAACATTCACAGGCACGAGTTCTCCTTCACGCTGACTTACATCGTGAATGGCTTTAGCTATTAATTCTTTGCCGACTCCGGTGTCGCCGGTTATAAGCACCGGAAGCCGTGTACGCGCAATTGCCTCAATGTATTTAAATATGGAACGCATTTTGGAGCTGCGTGTTATGATGTGTCCGAACAAGTCGGGATGCTCAAGTTCATCCTTTAGTAAATATTTTTTCAGTCTAACATTTTCGCTTCTGATCTCACGAATATCCAATCCACCGCGAATTGTTGTTACAAGTCTCGTGTTGTCCACGGGTTTTAATATATAATTAAACGCGCCTTCTTTAATACAATAGACGGCATTTTCAACATCATTGAGAGCTGTAATTATCACAACGGGAATTTCAGGATATTTTTCTACTATCAGGGGAAGAAGTTCAAGCCCGGAAATATGTGGCATGTTTATATCAAGAACAACAAGTGAAAATTCCTGTTCATCAAGAGCTTTCATGACTTCGCGGCTGTCGGATAATGTTATAATATTATTTATGCCATTTGCCGAAAGAGTTAATTCAGCACTTAACAAAAATTGCTCTTCATCGTCGACAAGAAGAACAGGGTTTTGCGGATATAATGCTGCGTCCATTTTTTCCTCTCTCATTTTCTTTCAATCGGTAAAATTAATCTGCAGCGGGTTCCCTTTTCGATGTTGTTTGAAATC
Source organism: uncultured Melioribacteraceae bacterium (assembly GCA_964516545.1). GTDB lineage: Bacteria > Bacteroidota > Ignavibacteria > Ignavibacteriales > Melioribacteraceae > JAHISV01. The sequence continues at coordinate 36,975 of CAZEXO010000003.1, read as the reverse complement.
TCCAGTTCACCGCCATGACTTTTAACAATATTATACGAAATAGATAAGCCTAATCCTGTTCCCCCGGTATTTCGTTTTGTGGTAAAAAACGGGTCGAAAATTCTTTTCAAATGAGTTTCCTTTATCCCCACACCTTCATCAATAACCTCTGTAATCACATGCTCCTTTTCCTCGTCATAAAAAATACTTATAGTTATACTATCATTTTTATCTCGCAGTGATTGGCAGGCATTGTTAATAAGATTAATAATCACTTGCTCAAGCTGTTGTTTGTTTCCTTTTACGTGAGGAACAATTCTGTTGTAATTTATCTTGAAATTATTTGTTGAATTCTTAACCATGTTACCGGTAATTATTATTGCATTTTCCACAACCCAGTTCATATCAACCGATTGATTATATTCCTCCGGATCCTGGCGGGAATAATTCGTAAGACTTTTTGTGAATTTCTGAATACGGTTAGCCCCGTCGGTAATTCCCTTCAGTGATTTTTTAATTTTATCCAGAGATTTTGAATAGGGCATTCCGGCTATCAAAAAATCTCCGTTTGTCTCGTAATATTCCTTAAGTATAGGCTGAATATCTTCCCAGGCTTTCATAAATAATTCCGCATTAAGCATAATGAAATTATTCGGATTATTTATTTCATGAGCAATCCCCGAAACCAGAATTCCTAGCGAGACCATTTTGTCTGCCTGAATAAGTTGTTTTTGCTTAACGTTTGCTAACGCTTCTGCCTTTTTAAGTTCGCTGATATCGTTCACAAGACCATCGTAAGCAATAACTTCCCCCTTCTCGTTTCGCGAAAGAACAATGCTGCTTTTTACCCATCGTAAAAATCCGTCGCGATGTACAATTCTGTGTTCAATTGGCGCGACATCCTCGCCATTCAATGCTTTTTGAGCCTGCTCAAGAACAATTGGTTTATCGGGATCGTAAACCATTCTATACCATAATTCCGGATCTTTTTCATAATCTTTATACGTGTAACCCGTTACTGGAAAACAACCGGGACCATGATATGTTTTAACAACTTTTCCTTTTTTGATATGCACAGTGTAAATGTAATCTGTCAGGTGCTGAAGCAGCCGGTCATATCTTTTTTCGGAATATTCTTTTGATTCTAATTTATTCGGTCTTTTTTTCTTCATAATTCATTTTAAATTCAGTTATGCAAAGATAATAAGTTACTGATTAAGTGTGTAAGCAAAGATATGGAATTTGTTCGGAGAGCTTTTTTAACCAATAAAAAAGCGGATAGATTGTTCTGCTCGATTTTATTCTATCCGCATTTAATGTAAGTAAAATATATTTTCAGACTATTTCCCGAATTACGAAAAAATATTCGAAACAAATTCCGACTTTTAATAATCTATAAGCGTTCCCTGTCTTTCTTTGGCTTTTTTGTCCCATTCTTTTACGGAGGTATTAAGCAAAGCTTCTTTGTCTTTCCTTAACGAAGTCATATCTAAACCGATGACTACCTGCGCTTTTTCTTTTGTTGAATAATCTGGTAGTTTGGGAGGATAGTTTACTCCGTGTTTAACCAACACAAGAGCGATTTCTCTTCTTGCTTCTTCCGCTTTTTGAATTGATGTGCCTATTACACGCATCGCTTCTGTTGGCGAATGAAAACCAAGTGCGTTAGCTGCGGCAACCCAATCCCATCTCCACTGAGCATGGCGAATTAGTGTTAGAGATTTTTTCATTTCCTCTTCAGTAGCTCCATTATCCCAGGCAATTTTTGCTTCAAGATGAGCTTTTGCCAGAGCGTCTTCAGCGAGATGACGCAGAGCTTCCAGTCTATCTTGTCGTTCGTATACATCCTGAATTAATCTTTCTGTTTCTTCCCTGTGACAAACCTGGCATGAATTTGCAACATTGTTCAAAGGGGATTGAATGTGATGATCAGTATACTTCACCCCTCCTTCACTTCTGTACGGCATATGACAATCTGCGCATGAAACACCTCGTTGCGCATGAACACCGGTCATAAATAATTCATAATCGGGATGCTGAGCTTTTAACATGGGAGTTTTGCTGAGTTTGTGTGTCCAGTCCGTGAATTCTAAATCATCATAATATTTCTCCATATCATCCGCACTGAATCCGTTATCCCATGGAAAAGTAAGATATTGCGCGCCTTCGACTTTTTTCTTATCAAAATAATATTCAACATGACATTGAGCGCAAACAAGTGATCGCATTTCCTGCCGGGTAAAATCCTCTATTTTTTTCCCTTGTCGGTTAAATGCTTCTATAAGTGCAGGACGGGTAATTCTTAAATTCATGGTTTTATTATCGTGGCAATCCTGACAACCGATTGGATTAATTATTTCGTTTCCTTTGTCATTCCAACTTCCCCTGTAAAATTGAGCGACACCCTCTTTTTCCATTACACGCGGGACATCTGTACTTTTACACGTCCAACAAGTTGAGGATTGCAGAATTTCAGTTTCACCACCCGTGCGTAAAATATTCCGAATATCTTTTATGGCATGAGCATGTCCGCGTCCCTGATTATATTCTCTGCTGAAAGCATATCCTGCCCACATAATAACAAGTTCGGGATATCTTTCCAGATAATCAATCTTCATTGATCCGCCATGTTTGCTCGCGAAATCGGTCTCAAGTGTTTTTCTGTATGTTTCATATTGACGGGGAAAATTCTCTCCCCAGACTTCATTACGCGGTTCATAATCAGGTATTTCTTTAATCATTTGTAAAGCATAAACTCCTTCACCTCTTCTTTCAATAATTGATGAGGCAAATAATCCGATTAAAAACACAATTATTACTGTGGCAATAAAAAGTAACCAATACTTTTTTGTGAAAACCTTGTTATCACTCATCGCTGATCCTATATTTATTTAAATGTTTTATTTATCGCCTCTGAAAAATTTACTCATCCATTCAGGAATCACTGGAGACAATCTCGGTGTTTGCGCGTAAGGTGTAGATGATAAACTGTTAACTCTTCCATGCGGTGTTTCGCGATGACAGTCCCAGCAATATCTGCTGTCTTTCTCAATCGATTTACCTGAAATTGCTCTTACTGAAACGGGATGAATCTGATTCTCATGACAACGAATACAATTTTCCTGAACGGCGTTTTTCCCCGCATCCTTAATTCTCATCACTTGCGGTTCCATTCTGAATGTAAACATTGTCGCATGGCGTAATCCGTCCGTTGCTTTGAAATAATAGGTTCTAAAAAAATTATCCTGCGGAACATGACAGTCATTACAGGTAGCAACTCGTGCATGACTGCTTCTTTCCCAAGTCGCATACTGAGGAGTCATTACGTGACAATTAATGCAGGTTTTGGGATCATTTGACATATACGAATATGCGTTCGAAATGTAAAAAATATGAATCGCTAAACCGACCCCTATCCCCACCACAAGAATTACAGGTACTTTCCATTTTTCCGGTGGTAAGATTCTTGAGATAAATTTTTTAATACGCCCTGGATTATTTGCCATTCGTTTCTCCTTCAAGAGCTTGCCGATTCAATTTCTCAATATCTTCTGAACTTCTAATGTGACCAATTTTATTTTTTTCTTTAAACAATCTTAAATATTCTTCTTTCGGAATATCATTTTTCCAATATCCAAAAATCATCCCAACGGCAATTATTAGAAAATAAATCCCTAAAACACCGGCAGCAATATATTTTTTTGATAAACTATTTTTCCCAAGAATTGTTTTTACTTCCAGCGTATCTTTAACCGGACAAACATCTACACACGATAAACAGGACGAACATTCATCAGAAATAACAGTCTTTGCTTTATCCACTTTTATAAATGACGGACATGCTTTGCTACATAAAGAACAACCAATACAGGTGTCCGGGTTTCTTTTAATTTTAGCAGGACTAAAAAGTCCAACTATTCCCAGAAGGGCTCCGTACGGGCAAAGATATCTGCACCAGAAATTACGTATAAAAACCGAAAGGACAAAAAGTACCGTAATCACTATCAATGAAAAACGTGAAATATCGGCGAAGAAATAATACATTTTCACATCAGCAATAATGTTATAAGAACTATCCAAAAAATATTTCAGCGCCAATTCGGTCATAGAAAAGAAAATTGAATAAACGAAAAAGAAAAGTAATAGATATTTCAAACTTCGTAAGGGGTAATCAATAAACCGTGGTAATTTGACTCTCCTTTTTATTCGAAAAACTTTTTTATAAATCTTTTCACCGAAATCTCCGATCAGCTCCGAAATAAACCCCACAGGACATATCCAGCTGCAAAAGGATTTTCCGATAAAAAACGATACGGCAATTATTCCTAAAAATATAAAAAAACCGGCAGGATGTATTCCGTGAATAACTCCGCTGAGAATAAAATAATAAACACTCATCATTGCGCTGATGGGTAAAAATCCTTCCGCGCCAGGCGGACGTTCATAAAACGGCGCCGAACCACCGGATTCAAGATAGTTGGCAAAAAGATAGAATTCCACGCCTATCCATAAACAAATCACTACAAACAAGCTCTGGATTATAAACCTGTATTGCTGTACCGGTTTCTCCGGATTACGTTCATACTTTATTTTTTTATCCATAAGATCATCTTTCAAAACAGATAATAAATTCCGATTACAAAATAAATTAAATTCAGGCTTTTGTCAATAGCATTGTTAAATAGTGTGAAATAAAGCCTGTAAGCGACAGAATAAAATTAATTTGCAAATCAGACAAATAATTCCGTATATTATAATCGGAATTTATATTCTTGTTATATTTTTATTTCGGAGAAAAAAATATGCTGAGAAAAATCATCAGAGTGGATGAGGAAAAATGTGACGGCTGTGGTGTTTGTGTACCGGGCTGCGCTGAGGGTGCACTACAGGTTATTGATGGCAAGGTCAGGCTAATCAGTGACTTATTTTGCGACGGACTCGGCGCCTGCATTGGCGAGTGCCCTCAAAACGCCTTAACCATCGAAGAGCGCGAAGCAGAACCTTATGACGAAAAGAAAGTCATGGAATACATTATCAGAGGTGGGAAAAATGTCATCAAAGCTCATTTGGAACATTTGCGTGATCATGGCGAACTTGAATACTTAAGACAGGCTAAAGAATTTCTTAAGGATAACTCGATTACCATCCCCGAACTTACAGACAAAATATCCAAATACGAGACCGAGCAAGCCGGGCATAGTTGTCCGGGAAGTGAAGCGAAAATTCTTGAAGAAAATTTTGTTTCGGATGAACCAGGCGAACGCATGTCTCATCTCACTCACTGGCCAATTCAATTACATCTTGTTTCTCCACAGGCGGCATATTATCAAAACAGTGAGTTGTTGCTTGCCGCTGACTGCGCGGGTTTTTGTTATCCTGACTTTCATAAAGACTTTCTCAAAGGAAAAAGTCTGGCAATCGCATGTCCCAAACTGGACAGCAACCAGGAGGTCTACAGAGAAAAACTCGTTTCGATGATTACGGAGGCAAATCTAAAATCAATTCACGTGCTGATTATGCAGGTTCCTTGTTGCGGCGGATTATTCCATCTCGTCAAACAGGCAATTGAAGAAAGCGGGAAGGATATTCCTCTGAACGTAAGCATACTGGCAGTTAACGGAAAAATCATAAAAGAAATTTCTTTTTAATACAAAACTTAGGAATGAAAAAATGAGTGAAATAATAAATAATAGCCGGTTACGGGTAGACAAAATAAAAGAGCTCATACTCAGTCTTCACAAGGGTATTTCAGTTGAGACAACTAAAGAAAAGTTAAGCGAACTTATGGGCAGCGTTCCTTATGGAGAAGTTGTTCAGGCTGAGCAGGAATTAATACAGGAGGGTTTACCGCAGGAAGAGGTCATAAAATATTGCGATCTTCATTCAGCCGCTCTAAAAGGAAATATTAATAAAGATACCGCGAAATCGATTCCGCCGGGACATCCGGTTGATACTTTCCAAAAAGAGAATACCGAAATAACTATCGTAATAAAAAAACTGCGACATTTGTTTAACGGTATAATCAAAAATAAGAATGAAATTCAGATCGCTGAAACTCTCTTAATTATTCAGCAGCAGTTTAACATGCTTCAGGACCTTGAAAAACATTATCTGCGAAAAGAAAATTTATTGTTCCCCTTTCTTGAAAAAAATAATATCACCGGACCTCCCGTTGTTATGTGGGCAAAACATGATGAGGTTCGTCAATTCCTAAAATCTTCTTTTACCGTTTTCGGATCATCGGAAGAAATGGACAAGGATGCCTTGACAGGAACCATAGAATTATTATTTGAACCAACCATTAACGCCATAGACGAAATGATTTTCAAGGAAGAGTCCATTCTTTTCCCCATGGCGATGGATGCATTGACAGAATTAGAATGGTATGAAATCTATAAACAAAGTATTGAGATAGGATTTTGTCTTTATGATCCCGATACAAAATGGAAACCCGACGGTGTGGTTGAATCCGAAGACAGATTTTACGAAACCGGACGAGTTCAGCTTTCAACGGGTTCTTTTAAAATGGATGAGCTTGAGGCAATATTCAAAGCCTTGCCGTTCGATTTAACTTTTGTAGACAAAAATGATAAAGTCAGATATTTTTCGCATGGCAAAGACAGAATATTTGCCCGTACAAGAAGTATA
>CAZEXO010000003.1:0-30331 GCA_964516545.1 uncultured Melioribacteraceae bacterium | reverse complement strand
GGGCGTCAGGTTCAACATTGTCATCCGCCGCAGAGCGTTCATATCGTTAATCAAATTGTTGATGATTTCCGCTCAGGTCGTCAGAATGAAGCAACTTTCTGGATAAATCTTAAAGACATGATGGTTTTCATAGCTTATTACGCTGTAAGAAATGACGAGGGCGAATTTCTCGGAACATTGGAAGTAACACAAAATATTTCGGGACTGCGAAAACTCGAAGGCGAAAGAAGACTTTTACAATATGATAACTAAAAGAGAAAATATGAAAAACATAGATATAACCCCGGAACTGAAAATCAGCGAATTGCTGGATAATTTTCCTCAGGCTGAAGAAGTGTTAATTTCGATTGCACCCGCGTTCAAAAAATTACAAAATCCGTTCCTGCGAAAAACCATTGCACGCGTTACAACGCTTCGTCAGGCAAGTGTTGTCGGTAATGTCTCGTTGGGAGAGATAATAAACAAACTATGCGTGGCTGCCGGACAGAATGTTTTGGAAATCAGTGAAAACAATTCCACGTCAACATCAAAACCGGAGTGGATTACTTCAGGTAAAATCGTAATTACATATAACGCGGTTGAAGATCTGAATAACGGACTCCATCCGATAAACAAGGTAACAAAAGAAACAAGTATCCTGGGAGTGGGTGAAATTTATGAACTTATCACTCCCTTTATTCCCAAACCTCTTTTAGATATACTTGAACAAAAGGGCTATAATACATACTCTGAAAACGTATCGGAAAATTTATATAAAACTTTTATCTGCAAAGTGATTAAATAAATATGTTTTTCAGAAGAACCACATCTTATGCGTTTCGGGCTTTATTGTTTTTGGCTAAAAAACCGAAAGGAAAAATATTCACCGCCGAGGATATTTCACGAAGTATTAATTTGCCCAAGGAATATATTTCAAAAATTTTACAGTTGTTGTCAAGATATCATATCATCAATTCCAGGAAAGGAAAAGGCGGTGGATTTTTTCTTAACAAGGACGTTAGCGAAATTAAACTCATTGACGTGGTGTTTGCCGTTGAAGACAATTTTGATCTTGATGTCTGTGTGTTTGGAATAAGCAAGTGCAGTTCTTCATGCGAATGTCCCGTGTACGAGTCGTACGGAAAACTTAAAGAGGAATTTAAAACCATGTTAATAAATAACAACATTGGTCAATTAGAAAATATTAATTACAAAAATATGCCTATAATATAATATGAATAATGAACAATTCTATAATCACCTTGCGGGAAGCTATGACGGAATGATCAATTTTGAAAACGCTCTTACCAGGCGTATTGAATTGCTCAGACCGTTTATTAATCCGGAATATTCAACCGCGGCTGATATCGGATGCGGAAGCGGTATTGATGCAATTAGTCTTGCAAAACTCGGATTAAAGGTTGTTGCATTCGATCCCTCGGAGGAAATGCTTAATGTTGCTCAAAAGAATGCGGCTACATTCGGTTTATCAACCATTGAATTCAACAAAGCGAAAGCCCATGAAATTGATCCTTTATTTTACGGAAACTTTGACTTGTTAACATCACTGGGGAACACGCTCTCAAACATACCGCCCAATGAAATAGAAACTTCGTTAAGAGCTAGTTATCAACTACTTAAAAAAGACAGGCGCGTAGTTTTTCAGATTGTTAATTATTCCAAATTAATTCACGAGAGCAAAAGGATTCTCAACATTACAAAAAATGATTTACATACATATGTTCGTTTCTATGATTTTTCAGACAGGAAAATTATGTTTAACATTCTTCAGTTCGAAACTGAAAATCCCGCTCAGCATAATCTGATTTCAACAGAAGTATTCTATTACTCATCGGATCAATTATTAACAATGCTAAATGAAATTGGTTTTGAAGAAATAAAATTATGGGGAAGTATGAATCGAATGGAATACGCGAAAGAAAAGTCCGGCGACATAGTTATCTATGCAAAAAAATAAATAACCGGATTGTATCATAAATTTAAAATTTTGTTCAGAGTTTTCTCTTTCATTTGTTCCAATGTTTCTTCACTCAGCATTTTATGAGCGTCATCTCTTAGTTTGCCCCATTTATCGTGCATCGGACAGGGTTTCTCATTTGAACAACCCGGAAAACCAAGCACGCACGAATTGAAAACTTCGCCTCCATCTATGATTTCCACGATGTCAATTAATTTTATTGTGCTTGGTTTTTTTGCCAGATAGAATCCGCCGTTTTTACCTTTCTTGGAACCCACAATTCCGCTGTCAGTTAATATTTGCAGTACTTTGGAGACAAACTCTTTTGGAACATTCATCTCTCGGGAAATTTCAACCGCGCTGATTATTTTTTTCTCTTTCTGAACGGACAAATACAAAACAGCCTGAAGAGCCAGTTCACATTTTTTTGAAAATATAACCGTCATATGTCCGCCGGGATTAATTAAAAATATTTTAGTAAAAGATCCGCTATTTTTTGTTTCCATTTATTATAAGGCGGATACAGCAAACTGACAGGTGAAAAACCGGACTGCTCAAGAACCGCCCGCCGATTAATAAATTCATTAAATCCGGACCGACCATGAGACTTACCGATTCCGCTGTTTCCTATTCCACCGAAAGGCAAATTGATATTTGCAAAATGAAGAACGGTATCATTTATTGTTACGCCACCTGAGGGACAATTTTTTGTAATTTCGGAAACAAACTTTTTATTTCTGCTGAATATATACATTGCAAGAGGATTCGCATTACGACTAATGATATCAATAGCTTCTTCGTTTGTACGATATGTAATAACAGGCAAAATCGGTCCGAAGATTTCTTCTTTCATAATTTCGTTATCCGGTTTAACTCCTTTGAATATTGTCGGTTCAATAAATTTCTCATTCTTAATAAACTTACCGCCGAAACAAATTTCACTTTCTGAAGCTTTCTCCGTATCGATTAATTTTACCAGTTTATCGGTATGTTGTTCACTAATTAATCTTGGATAAATTTTGCTTTGTGAAAAATCATCCCCCGCTTCATAAAAATTTTTACAATGCGTGATTATTGATTTAATTATTTTTTCCTCAACTCCTTCTTTTACCAAAAGATAATCAGGAGCTATACATGTCTGACCGGCATTAATAAATTTGCCCCATGTAATTCTTTTTGCCGTTTTATCGATATCATAAGTTCCATCAATTATTACCGGTGATTTCCCGCCAAGTTCTAAAGTAACGGGCGTTAGATTTTTTGCTGCCGCCTCCATCACCATTTTCCCGACAGAAGTGCTTCCCGTAAAAAATATATGATCAAATTTCAATTCCAGTAATGTCTGCGCATCCCTGTGATCACCCAAAACAACCGCGATTTCATTTTCAGGAAATACTTTCAGGAGCAACTCTTTTAGCATTTTTGATGTATGTATACTTTTCCCGGATGGTTTAAGAATCACACAGTTACCCGCAGCCACAGCATGAATTATCGGATTCACTGAAAGCAGGAATGGATAATTCCATGGAGAGATAATAAGCACAACTCCCTTGGGATCTTTTATAATTCTACTTTTTGACCCCAGTAAAGTTACCGGAGTAGTAACACGTTCCGGCTTAGCCCATCGCTCTAAGTTTTTGATAGTGTGTCTTAGTTCTTTTACTATCGGATAAATCTCTATTATTTGTCCTTCGGTAAATGATTTTCCCAAGTCCGCTTTGAGCGCTGAAAGTATATCTGTTTTTGAACGTAATATTTCATCAAGAAAAATCTTTAGCTTTCTTTTTCTTTCATTAATCAATATGGCTGAAACATGAAATCTGTTTTTTACTTGTGATGAGTAGAGGTTAATAATTTCTTCCCGACTATTCATGTTTCTTCTGGCTTTATGAAAAGATTAGTTTGTTGGAAGAAAGATAACAAATTCGGGGTAATTTTTCTTTCTGTGAGAATTACTGGTGCGATTTTAATTTATCATCATTATGATGAAAAAAAAGCGGCCATTTCAGACCGCTTTAATTGTTTTGATTATTTACCAAGAGGAAATTTCAGTCCGGCTCTTAATTCAAGATAGTTTGCATCACTAACTATTACAAACGCACCCGACAAATCAAGAAGCATTGATTTACTTACAGCCACATCATATCCGCCGCCCAGAACAAATGCAAATTCAGTGTCTGATTCATCGCCTTCAAATCCGCCGCCTTCCCAGCTTGTGGAATAGAAATGAAGACCTAATTCACTCATTAAATACAATCCCGGAGCAACTGAAAGCAGGTTATATTTTATTCCGGCTCTTATCGGAATCAAAGAAGTTGTATAATCTGTGCTTGATCCCCATCCTTCAATATCGCCTGACCATCTGACATAACCTAAAGTTGCAATTCCGACCAATTCTTTTGAAAAAGGATATTCACCTCTTGCTGTTAAACCGAATCCCAAATTATAAACATCACCGAAATCACCCATTGGTATTGCTATAACCGGACCAACACTAACGCTTAAATCCTTCTGCGCATTTGTAACCATCGATAAACAAACAACTGCAAATAAAACCAGTATTACTTTTTTCATTATAACCTCCTTTTTTTATTGTTCTGAAGATGTTCAGTGTTCTGTTTTTCTAAAAATCAAACTACTAAAACAGGAATGTTTTTTCAATCATAACAACCTACTGTTATTTGTTTTGTTGTCCCCATCACTTACATAACAAACCCAATTGATGTGTGGTTCAATAAATTTCTTTGAGGACATGATACTTTTTTTTAGCCCGCGTTCTCAATATATTTATCGGTAATTAATTATTCCTGTTTGCACTGTAAGTTTGATGAATATGTTTGAAAATAATCATGTTATGAAAATTTTATTCTTTTTGTTCATAATGTCAGCAAGTGATATTTTCTCTCAACAAAAAGATTCCGTAAGATTTTATAATCTTGAAGAAATAACCGTGAAAAGCGGAATTGTTTCTGAAGCCAAATCAATTTCCAAAATTAATATTACTCTTTTAGACAAGGCTGACGCTGTTGCTCTAAGCGAAATTGGGAAGTTTATTCCCTCACTGAAAGTACAAACAAATTCACGGGGTGAAACATTGTTTTTCTTACGCGGATCCGGCGAAAGACAAATTGCCTTATTATTTGATGGCGCTCCCCTTAACATTCCCTGGGATAACAGAATTGATTTGAGTCTTATTCCTACTGATGCAGTTAATGAAATAAATGTTACGCGTGGAATTCCCTCTGTCGTTTACGGCGCAAATTCCCTTGGAGGCGTTGTGAATGTATTTTCTAAAACTTTTGAAGAAAATCCGAAAATTAATTTGTCTTCTCAATTCGGTTCAGGCGGTTTTCAAAAATATTCGGCTTATTGGCTTAATGGCGGGGTTAATTATTCTTATCTTCTTTCGGTTGGTTATAAAAATCAGGATGGATATGTTCTTCCTCATTCCTTCAATGATGGGATAAGTAAAGACAAGTTACGTGCAAATAGTTATTCAGCCATGTTTAATACCTTTGCTAAATTTAATTACAATTTTTCTTCAGGCGCAGATCTTTCAGCTTCGCTTTCCTATATTTCTTCAGAGAAGGGTGTGCCACCGGAGATGGATGTTGCCTCTCCCCGTTATTGGCAATATCCCGTCTGGAAAAAACTAGCGTTAAATATTAACGGAAAGTACCGATTCGGCGAAAACAATAATTCGTTACTGACTTATATTTTTTCGGCGACAAAATTCAACATGCAGATTAATCAATACAAAAATTCCGATTTTGTCGATTTAGATGATATTGAAAAAGATGACGACCTCACTCTTTTCGGAAGATTTATTTACACACATTTTTATGGGCTGAATCATATAATTAAATTTACTGCAAGTGGACTGACCTCAACCCATAAAGAAAAATTTCTCGCAACAAATTTTAACACGACACCAAAATACATTCAGAATATCTTTGCTGCCGGAGCTGAATATGAGTTTGTAAATGAAGACATGACCTTCATTTTGGGTGCTGGACTTGAAAGCTCGGCTACCCCTGCAACGGGTGATAAACCATCAGCCGAAAGTGTATTTGATTACAGTATTAATTCTTCATTTATCTATAAAGCCGCCAAGGAATTATCTATTACCTTCAATTACGGACGTAAGACTCGTTTTCCTACACTGCGGGAAGCTTTTTCCGGGGCTCTTGGAAAGTTTGAGCCTAATCCCGACTTAAAAGCCGAATCGGCTAATACTATTGAGTCCGGTGTATTATTTAATTCCGAAAATATCTCCGCCAGGGCAAACGTTTTTCTCTCGTTTCTGAATGATGGTATTGTGAGAACAACTGTTACCACTGATGCTGGGTTAAAAAAATATAAGCGAATTAATAAAGACGCAATCCGTAATTATGGTTTTGAATTGTTCTCCGAGATAACTGTTTTAAGAAATATTACCTCGCAGATTAATTTCTCATACCTGAATTCATACGCTAAAAACAGTAGCGGTCAATACAGAGATACACTTGAATACAAGCCCGTGTTTATTGCCGGTTTTGTTCTTGATACGAAAATTATCAACAATACCAAACTGACAATTGAAACAAATTATTACGGCGAAGAATTCGGTCTGCAGGGTGGAAGCAGTTATTTCAGAAAACTGCCCGATTATTTACTTTTTAATCTCAGAACAGCTTATAACTTTAAGGTAAATCAAAATCTTTTCGCTGAAGTCTTTTTCAGAATAAACAATCTGTTTGATAAGCTATACTATACTCAGTGGGGTTTGCCGGAAGCCGGCAGGCAATTTTTCGGAGGAATTAATTTTAATTTCTGATTCTCTTATTCATTGATGGGGTTATTATTGTTTGAAAATTTTTTATCGGTTGTGATTCCTTTTTCAAATGCAAATATTTCATTTGCTGAAAAAGTTGCCGATATGAATTGTGTGAATGAGTTATTTCTTGTTTCTGACAGACACACAGAATTTACCCACAAAAAATTCAAGTCACTAGTTGCTGAAAAATATTTCTCCACGGGAATGTTATCGAAATTAAAGGATCTCGTTAGTTCTCCTTACATATTATTTATTACTTCTGTAGGGAAAATGGATATTTCCGAAAACGCAATAAGCAGATTTATCCGCGTTGCCAATGATACTAATGCCGGATTTATTTACTCTGATTATCATGAAATTATCAATGACACAGTTGTTCCTCATCCGACAATAGATTATCAACCTGGAAGTGTGCGTGATGATTTTGATCTTGGTAAAATGTTTATCATAAAAACCAGTTTGCTGAAATCCTATTGTTCCTATATTTACATAGATTACCTTTTCGCCGGATTTTATGATTTTCGTTTATTTATCTCACGGCATGAAAATTTATTGAGAATTCCTGAATTCCTCTACACATCAGAAAAAAAAGATTCGAGAACCTCGGGTGAAAAACAGTTTGACTATGTTAATCCCTTGAACAGAGATGTACAGATTGAAATGGAGAAATCCGTCAGTGATCATCTGAAAAAAATTAATGCATATCTCGAACCGGAATTTGAGGATGTGAAATTTCTAAAAAAATTTCCTTTGATCGCTTCCATCATTATGCCTGTAAAAAATCGCGAGCTGACCATCTCGGATGCCATAAATTCCGCTCTGAATCAAAAAACCAATTTTCCCTACAACATCATTGTTGTTGATAACCATTCAACCGACGGCACCACAGAGATTATTCGAAAATTATCCTCAACAAATAAAAATCTTATTCACATTATTCCTGAGTCAAAAAATCTTAATATAGGTGGATGCTGGAATCAGGCTATTAATCATTCTTTGTGCGGTATGTTTTCCATTCAGCTTGACAGTGATGATTTATACATCGACGAAAATACCATTCAAAAAATTGTTGATAAATTTTATAAAGATAATTGCGCGATGGTGATAGGCAGTTACACAATGACTGATTTTGAGCTCAAGGAAATTCCACCTGGGATTATAACCCACGGTGAATGGACACATGATAACGGTAGAAACAATGCCTTGCGAATTAATGGTCTGGGCGCCCCCCGTGCATATTACACACCCGTTATCAGGGATATTCAATTTCCCGACACAAGCTACGGTGAAGATTATTCGGCTGTTTTAGCTATTTCAAGAAAATACGCCATCGGAAGAATTTACGAATCACTTTATTTGTGCCGACGATGGAAAGGAAACACAGATTCGGATTTGGCAATTGAGCAGTTAAATAAAAACAATGCCTACAAAGACAAGATCAGATCAATAGAAATAGCCGCACGTAAAAAAATGAACAAAAGAACCAATGGTTAAATATATCTTAAACGATAGCGATTTACTTAAAAGCTCTAATGGATTTCAAAGTGTTTCAACTAAAGAAAGAATTAAACTGTTTTACGTTCATCAAAAAAATAGCTGGCATTTACTAAAGGAAAAATCTCTTAATCTAGCTAATCAGGAAAAGAAAGTATTCGACATAAATGGCTTCAATTTAACACTGCTGCATAACCCACACAGAATCATTTCGACTTCGGCCAATACAGATGAAATTAGTATCAGGAACAGACCTTGTTTTTTGTGTACATCAGCCCTGCCGAAAGAACAGCGCGGATTATTAATGAAAGAGAATTATCTTTTGTTATGTAATCCATATCCAATATTCGAAGAACATTTTACAATGCCGTTGTTGTCTCACACACCGCAACTGATTTATGAACGTTTTAACGACATGCTTGAATTTTCAAATGAGCTTACCGACGAGTATCTTCTTTTTTACAATGGACCTAAATGTGGAGCTTCAGCGCCCGATCATTTTCATTTTCAGGTTTGCCGGCAGAATGATTTACCAATAATCAATTATATAAATTCCGGCGTCTCAAATCCTGCTAAAAAAATATTCTTCAGGGAAAATATTTCGGTTACTTTTTTTCTCAATGGGTTAAATAATTTTATTCACCTTGCCTCGGATGATAAATATTGTCTTGTTGCGGAGTGGAATGTTTTGTATGAAAAATTACTTTTGTTCTTCCCGGGAGAAAGCGAACCCCTCATTAATGTTTTGTCTTTTCACAAAGACAAAAAGTATAATTTAATAATCATTCCCAGAGAAAAACACCGCCCTGATTATTTTTTCAGAAATGACGAATTAAAAATAGTTGTTAGTCCCGCCTCAATTGATTTAAGCGGAGTTATGATTATTCCGCGAAAAGAAGATTTTGAAAAAATAAATAAAGAATTGGTTATTGATATTCTTGGACAGGTAACTTTCAGCGTTGAGAAATTATTAAGTCTTTCAAGAGCTATAGTTTCTTAACAATAATCATGCTTACATCGTCTTCGAATTTATTTACTGCTTTGGTGAATCCAGACTTTATCACCTCAAAAGAATTTTCTTCTCTCGGTACTTTCTCCAGAACCGCTTTAAGTCCGTCGTGACCAAACATCTTTCCATCGCTCATTCGTGATTCAATAATCCCATCAGTTAATAAAATAACCTCATCACCTGACTCCAAATCCACTTCACAATCTTTATACTCACTGTTCCGGCTAAAACCAAGAAGCAATCCGTCAGACTTAAGAGTATCAACTGAATTCTTTTTTATTATTAAGGGAAGATCGCCGGCTCCTCCGTACTTAACAAGATTTTTTTCGGCATCAACAATAAGAATAGATAGGGTAATAAAAACTTCTGAGATTCGTTCATCATTATAAATAGCAGAATTAACCCGTTTCAAAATCTCACTCGGAGAATTTTCCTGAGATGATTCCAGCACGATTCTAACAGCGCTACGAACATATCCCGCATAGGCTACTGCAAAATACCACGCGCCCCATCTCTTACCCATTACATCGCCAAGAATAATTGCTATTTTGTTATCGTCAATCTTAACATAGTCAATAAAGTCACCGCCGGGAATATTTTCAAAAGGAACATGCCAGTGTTTTATTTCAAAGCCGCTAAGTTGTGGAAATTCTTCAGGAACAACTTTTGCGCCCATGTTATCCGCCGCCTTTTGAACTTCATCTACTACTTTGCCTCTTTCTTTTTCAAGACTTTTCAAAATTGCGTTTACTTTTGCAATTATAACTTTTGGGCTGGATGTTTTTATTATATAGTCTTCAATCTCCAGTTCATATCCATGAAGTATATCGTCCTCTTCTCCTTTAGCTGTCAGAAAAATAAAGGGTATTCCTTTGAGTTCATTTTCACGTAATAATAATTTTCGGAATTCAAAACCATCAACGCCGGGCATCATAATGTCACTTATTATCAAGTCCGGTTTTTCATTGAGAGCGGCCTCAAGTCCTTCTCTGCCGTTCATGGCGGTATTACATTTAAATCCGGCCTTTGTAAGATTATGTTTGAATAGTTTGGAAATATTCGGATCATCTTCAACAAGTAAAATTATGCCTTTCACTTCTTCTGACAAATTATACCTCTTAATTATTTTTTCGTGTAGCTTTTTATCGCATCCTGCAAATCGCCGTATGATTCAAACACTCTGAACAACCGCGTTAATTCAAACATTGCTTTAACTGCGGGTTTGAAACCAACAAGTTTTAAGTCGCCATCTTTTTTTGCAACCTTTCTTAAGGAATTTACCAGAACACCGAGAAATGTTGAGTCAATGAATTCACAAGAGGTAAGGTCGATAATAATTTTTTTATAACCTTCATCAATTTTTCTGAGGAGCTGATTTTTTAATTGTTCGGAATCCTTAACGCTTGCTCTGTTAACGGTTATTATTTCTATAAGTATATCGCCGATTATTTCTTCTACAATATTCAATTTCTTTTTTTCCTGAATTAATTTTTAGAAGGAATATTGAACTTCTCAAGCATTCTATAAAATGTTGCTCTTCCAATTTGTAATTTTTTTGCAGCTTCAACAATATTGCCTCCGGTGATCTGAAGGGCGTGTTTGATTGCTTCTTCCTTAAGCTTTTCAAACGGGATAATTGGTGCATCATCACTAAAAAGCTGACCCGAAAATCCGGTAACCATATTTCCGGTATTTGATTTTATACCAGTCGGTAAAACAGACGGGTCAATAAGATTTCCATCAGTAAGAATGATACATCTTTCGATAGTATTTTCAAGTTCTCTCACATTTCCAGGCCAATCGTGATCATATAAATATTTAAGCGCGGTCTTCGAAGCGCCCTTGATATTTTTACCAAGTTTTTGGTTGAATAATTTTATGAAATGTTCAATAAGAATAATCACATCGCCTCTTCTTTCACGGAGAGGTGGAATATTTATCGGGAAAGAACTTAATCTGTAATATAGATCTTCGCGGAAGCTGCTATTCTGAACAGCTTCTTTTAAGTCTTTGTTTGTAGCGGATATTATTCTAACCTCTGTTTTGATAACTTCATTCCCGCCAACGCGTTCAAATTCTTTTTGCTGGATTACTCTTAATATTTTGGCCTGCAGCGACATTTCCATTTCTCCGATTTCATCAAGAAATATTGTTCCGCCATTTGCAAGTTCAAACTTTCCGATTTTTCTTTGGTGAGCGCCGGTGAATGCTCCTTTTTCATGACCGAATAATTCGCTTTCGAGCAGCTCTCGCGGAATAGACGCACAATTAACAACAATAAAAGCATTATTCTTTCTTATTCCGTTAAAATGGATTGCCCGCGCAATCAATTCTTTTCCAGTGCCGCTTTCACCGTTTATCAACACTGTTATATCATTGTCCAGCACTTTCGTGACCATTTTAAAAACATCCTGCATTTTTTTATCCTGAGATATGATGTTTTCAAAATTATATTCTTCAACAAGATTTTCTTTCAACTTTTTTACTTCTCTTTCAAGATCATAATTTCTGATAGCATTTTTAACCGTTAATTCAAGTCGGTTTTTATCAACCGGCTTGGGAAAATAATCGTACGCGCCAAGTCTTATTGATTCAAGTGCAACCTCAATGCTGCCCTGCGCCGACAGCATAATGACAGGAAGATTATCATCGTAGTTTTTTATTTTTCCAAGCAGCTCTAAGCCGTTAACATCCGGCAGCATTATATCAAGTAATATTAAGTCGGGATTTTCATTCATACATTCGAGAAGAGCTTTACCGTTTGTAAAAGTTTTCACTCGGTATTTCCATTGATTTTTAATCCAATGAGACAACATTTTTAATATCGAATCCTCATCGTCAACCACGAAAATTAATTTTTCCAACATATTCCCTTCTATTTTTTTGGTAATCGGATAATTACTGAGGTTCCCTTGTTAACCTCGCTATCAATTTTTATTAATCCTTTATGCAGACTAATAATTTGCTGCGCAGCAGATAATCCCATTCCGGTTCCAGGGTATTGTTTTCCCGGTCTGTCGAGTTTATTAAATTTTTCAAACAGATATGGCAAATCTTTCTGGGGAATTCCTATCCCCGTATCGCTGACAACAATCTCAACTTCCTTTAAAAATTCCTGTGCAATTATTTTTATTTTACCCCCTTCTTTTGTGAATTTGATAGCGTTATTTATAATGTTTGAAATTGCCCGGGTGAGCCTTTCTTTATCACCAATTACAATTATTTCCGCTTCGGGAATTTCCTGATTAATCGATATCTTTTTTTCTTTTGCCTGCTGATTATAATTGTTAATAGCTTCCAGCAAAATTTCAGTCAGATCACACGGTGATTTAGTAATTTTTTCGTCGCCCTGTTCAAGTTTAGAAAAATCAAGAACGTTCTCAATAAACTTCGCCAGTCTTTTTCCTTCTGTCAGAATTATGTTATTAAACTCTTTCACCATTTCTTTTGAAAGATCATTGTCAGAAGCAATAGTTTCGGCAAATCCGACTATTGAAGCAAGAGGCGTGCGGAGTTCATGTGATACATTCGAAACAAAATTACTCTTTAGCCGATTAAGCTCTTCAAGAATAGTGATCTGACTTTTAGCTCTCTCTCTTTCAATTGAGATTATTCGATTTGCCTCAATAAGTTTTTCGTTCAGGTCTTTCAGTTTTGCTTCAAGATTTTTACGAACCGAAATATTCTGCCCGACCAGGAATAGTCCGGTAAATTCGTCTTTTGCGTTCTTCGATTTTTTTAATCTGACATCATAATAAATATTCTGTTCGAACCTGTCAATAAATGTGATTTCAAAAGAAATCATTTCATCTTCTCTAAGGGCCTGGGCAATAATCTCCATTATTCTTTCCCGACATTCTTCGGCAATAAAGTCTCTGAAATACCTACCGGTAATTTCCTGAATAGAATAACCCAAAGCTTTCGCCCCGCTTCGGTTTATCATACTAATATTGCCGTTTGAATCAAGAACCGTTATCAGGTCAATGTCGGCTTCAAGCAAAAACCGAAGTGTTTCTTCGTTTTCCTGTTTTGAGTCAAAGCCGTATTTATTATCATTTTCCGACATGTTTGTGTTTTTTTATGAATAACGTTAACGAATATGCATGAGCGATAAGATACAATTTTTATCGCAACAAATAAAAATTATAATTGCCCGCAATATATTACTTTTTATCTTTTATTCCTTTCAAAGTAAAGACAGTCAGATACAGAAAACATATTGACGAAGAGAATACCCAAAAACCCATATTCTTGTCTATTTCCAACAGAAGCGCAGCGATTAAAGGTCCTAATAATGTACCCACTCCATAAAACATAATATAATATCCGTTTGATTCGGCTATAAAATCTCTTCTCACTTTTTCCATGGTATAATTCAGTCCGATGGTATAATAGGCCGGCACTAAACCTCCGATTATAAAATAGATAAGCAGTAAAAAAATAAAATTCATGAAAAATCCGGGTAACAAAAATAAAATCCCCAGCAAAAAAGAAACAACGAGCAATAAATTATATTTCGGAACCCGGTCGGAAATCATACTTAAGAAATAAAGTAATATTATTCCTCCGATAACAACTGATGACAGAAAATATGAAACATCAGAAGAATTAAAATTACTTCTCATTGAGAATAAAGGTATCGCAACGAATATAGATGATTCAAAGATACCATAAATAAAGGATGATACGATTGAAATTGCCGGCATTTCATTAAGAGAAAAATTACTTTGTTCACGCTCATATTTTAGTATCTCAACTATCCGATTTGAATATTGCGTAATCGTGGCAAAAATCATTATTGCCGATCCGATAACAAATGGCAGCCAGTCATATATTTCGACCGTCCAGATCAACAGTGTTCCAACAGCGATTCCGACAGATAAAAGAACCACATAAAGTCCGATGTTTTTCCCGCGGTTTGTGTCATTGCTTGCGTTGTTTATTAATACTTCCGTTGAAACAAAAATCAGAGTGCTTCCAACGCCGGTAATAAATCTGATAACAAACAGAAAAAAATAATTATACCAAAAAATATGACCGGCCACTCCCAGCGTCATGGCAAATAAACCAAAAACAAGAATTTTCTTTAGTCCATATTTCTTAATTAATTTTCCTGTAAGAAGAGAAAAGAGAACAAAAGGCAGGTAATTAATTGTTGTTATAAATCCGATCAGAAAACCGGGCGCGTTACTTTTTTCCAGAAGAATAACGGTAACTGGAGTTACTAATCCGAACGTTATCCCGGCCAAAGTAATACAAAATAGCGCTATCTGAATACTTTTTTTCATAAACTGATTTGTAAAAATAACTGTGAACGAGTGAATTAAAAAACATTTTAACGCTATGTTCCGTAATTTTGAATACTAATATTAAAGGCCTGGACTTGAAAAAACCTGAATT
The DNA here is from genome assembly GCA_964516545.1 of uncultured Melioribacteraceae bacterium. Lineage (GTDB taxonomy): Bacteria > Bacteroidota > Ignavibacteria > Ignavibacteriales > Melioribacteraceae > JAHISV01. The sequence continues at coordinate 15,655 of CAZEXO010000003.1, read as the reverse complement.
ACTGGCTCCTGCGGGTGATTGGAAAATGTTACGGGCGGCTGTAAAAGCCGGAGCCGATGCTGTTTATTTTGGAATTGATAAGTTAAACATGCGGGCAAAGGCTCAAAATTTTACGCTCGAAAATTTACAGGAGGTGGTTTCTTTCTGTAAAGAAAATAATGTTGATACTCACCTCACAATTAATTCCATAGTTTTTAATGATGAGCTGAATGATGTTGAACTTATCGTTAAGGAAGCCAAGCGGGTTGGTGTTGACATGATAATTTGCTGGGATGCTTCTGTAATTTCACAATGCATTAAAAACAAAATGCCATTTTGCATCAGCACGCAAGCATCTATTTCAAACTCTAACGCCGTTGAGTTTTATAAAAATCTTGGCGCGAAAAGAGTTGTTCTCGCCAGAGAGTGTACTCTTGATATGATAAAAGAAATAAAACAGAATACCGACATTGAAATTGAAACTTTTGTTCACGGTGCGATGTGTGTGGCCGTAAGCGGAAGATGTTTTATGAGCCATCACGCTTTTGGTAACAGCGCCAATCGCGGAGATTGTATTCAGCCTTGCCGTCGTGAATATAAAATATATGATGAAAGCGATGATGTATCATTTTTGATTGGCGATGACTATGTAATGTCTCCCAAGGATCTTTGTACGATTGAGTTTATCGATCAACTGATTAAGTCCGGAATTGATTCATTCAAGATTGAGGGACGAAAAAGAAGTCCGGAGTATATTTTAAAAGTTGTTTCTGTTTATAAAAAGGCCATCAATCTTTATTATGAAGGCCGGCTGAGTTTAGAAATAAAACAAAAATTTTTTGAGGAGCTTCAGACTGTTTACAATCGGGGTTTTTCCAGCGGTTTTTATTTCGGGATGCCATCCGGTAAAGATTACGCAACAAAATACGGGAGTCTGGCGACAACCAGAAAAGTATACGTTGGCAAAGTATTAAACTATTACAAACAAAATAGTATTGTTCATGTTAAGGTTGAATCCAATCCAATAAATCTCGGAGATGAAGCTTACGTTATTGGAAACACAACCGGCGTAGTTAACTTAAAAATAGAATCTTTAATGGTTGATGAAAAACATACAGACATGGGAAAAAAGGGAGAGGAAATTACGTTTAGGTGTGATGAGATTGTCAGAAAAAACGATCAGTTATATAAAATTGTATATTCAGATAAATAACTTTCCTAATGGATTGATTATTCAGTTTTATTACCAAGAGTGTTAAGCGCTTCTTCCAGGGTTTGATGGATATTAAAGACTTTATTCATACTTGTCATTTCAAAAACAATCGCCGAACTCTTATTGTTATATACCAACTGTAAGTCGCCATGCATGCTTACTATTTTTTTTAATGACGCAACGAGAGCTCCGAGAAATGTCGAGTCAATATATTCACATACACTCAGATCCACAATTATTTTCCTGGTGCCTTTATTAACAATATTGATAACAAAGTCTCTGAACGCCATTGCGCTTTTAAGGGTTGCTCGTTTCAAGTATACCGTAATTACAGAAATGTCGCCGTATTCATCAGCCTTAAATTCCACTTAATAATAATCCGTTTGTTGATTTTAAAAATTTGACCGTGATTTAAAACTTTTACAAATATATGTATTCTTGCGACTTTTTTAAAAAATAATTTTTGCACTATTAGAACTGAAAATCATAATCGAATATTCAAATTAAATTTTAACCCGGTTGATAAAAATCCATCCGGCATTTTATTGAGAGTAACAAGTTCATCTGGTAATTTATCATTAAACAAAAGTAAGTCGATCTGAGTGTATAACCACAACGCAACATAAGCGCCGATTAATAAATTTCTGGTTTTATACATATCGTTAAACTGTTCATATCTTTGTGCAAGTAAATCTTTATTTGTCTCACCGAGATATTTTTCCTCTCGTGAGTTTGTTTCAATAATTGAATAAATTATTCCTCCAAGCAGTCCTGCATTGGCGGTAAGTAAAATCCATCCTTTTGTCGATTCATCAGAATAAATATGTCCCAACCCCGGTAACAAAACCGATTGAATCATTGTGTTTTTTTGCCGAATAATTTCTCTTGTGTATACTTCAGAAGGATCAGTATCCGTTTCAATTACTTCGGGTGTTTTTTCATTACCATTAGTATTGTTGGTAATTGATTTGTAATCATTTTTCAGGTTATCAAAGAAGACGATTATCTTTGGGGAGATAAGGGTGGGGTTAAGCTCGAATTCATTATTAATTTTTAGCAACTCAATAAAACTCTTTCTTGAATCATCAATCTGGTTAAGAGAATAATATGATACACCCCTCATGGTAAAAATTTCTATTCGTTCCTCCTCCGTAAAAATTTCAGAAGAATTCAGAATCACAGATGTTATGCTGATAACTTCCTCATAGTTTAACGATTGATATGCTTCACGCATATTTTCCAGAGAAACATTTTCCTGGGCTGTTACTGATTTTGTAAAAATCACGAGAAAAATTATTAAGCTATATTTTAGCATATTATTTAAGGAAGATCATTTTTTTTGAATACTTTTTATTATCTGTTGCAAGAGAATATATATAAACTCCCGACGGTACAATTTCATTTCTGTTGTTTCTTCCATCCCAAATATATGAATAATTACCGGAGGAATAATTGCCTGCGGCTAATGTTTTTATCTGCTCGCCCGTCATTGAATAAATGGTTAACGAAAGTTTTGTTTCCCGGGATATTGAAAACCTGATTTCCGTAGACGGATTAAATGGATTTGGATAATTCTGAAACAGCTCTGTGTCTTCGGGTAATTTAGGAATATCATCCAGATCAGTAAGTTCGGGCTCAAAAGTCTCAATTGAAGAAACTACATTTCCATCTTTGTCATAACCGCCCATAACATAAATCTTATTGAGATATTGGCTGATCATAAAATTCTTTCGCGCAACATTTAAATTCGGTCCCTTCCATATACGGTAAGTGTCGCCTAGAATCTGGAAGACTTCCATCGTTTCAAGAGCCTTGTTTGTTTCATTGTAACCGCCAAGAATAAAAATGTGATTTCCGTCGGCGAGGTGAATGGCGCGTCCACCAGCCCGGGGTTCGTTTAATTTAATATCAAGTACTGTTAACTGGTTTGTCTCAACATCATATTTAAAAATCTCTCTCGAAATACCGTTTATCAATCCACCGAAAATATAAATGTTCTGATCATGAGTGGCGACCATTTGTTGCTCAGGAAGTTTACGTCCGGCAAAAATTTGATTCTCAAGAATAGTGAGCTGTGGTTGAACCAAATTGAATTTAAAAAGATAGGGTAATGCAGTATTCGTAAAACCCCCGGACGGATTTCCACCAACAACAAAAAGCTCAGAACCATTAGTAACTCCGGCGGAATTAATTCTTCTGAAATAATTGTTGTTATAAATAATTTCACTTGGTCTTGTCAGATTTGATACTTCGAGACTGTTGCTATTCTGCATATTATCTGAAATTCCGCCAAACGAAAATAATTCTCTGTTATAAGCAATTGACACAAATCCTTGTCTGGAAAGAACCATTGTTGAAATTTCTGTCCAAACATTATTGGTAAAATTAAATCTGTATATTTTATTTTGAGCTGATTGACTATCTTCAGAATATCCACCCAGCAAATACATTGCCGTTTGATTAAAAACCAACTCACCATCCGCTACTGGAAAAGGCATTTCCCCGCTGATTATCCATTGGTCTGTTTGAGGATAAACAACAAACAATTCAGAAAATATAATGAGGCTTAAAATGATCTTATTAATCATGAATGCTATTTACTTTTTAAATGAATATTGAACTGTTCGTGTCTTGTTTCGTTTTATGTTTACTGTATCTTTTATTGCATCAAAATTGGGATTTAGAATTTGCAAGGTATACTTTCCCGGGACTAATTTCAACGGAGTTGACAAGGGAGTTTGTCCGATGTGTTTATTGTTAATATATAAATCTCCCCATGGAAACACTTTGCAATCGAGATAACCATATAATGTATCAAGGCTTACTTTTACTGCGATCGTCTGATCAGCTAGTATTTTCAATAACCTTTCATATTTAGGATATTGTGGATGCGTGAGAACAAGTCTGTGTTCGCCCACCGGTAATTCAATGGGTTTTTCAATGGGTGTCGTGTCATACTCAGTAGAATCAATAACTATTTTTGCCCAGGGGCTACATTCAATATCAACGTACCCAGTTCTATTAACGGTTGTTGTTGTTTCATTATTGGGTTGAAGATCAGTTGCTTCGTTATTTTTTATCGCTATATTTTCTGGATTTATTTTCTCATCCGGGAGTTCTGAATCGTTTTCATTTTTCTTTTCAAAATTTGGTGTCTCAATATTTCTATTCACACCGCTGTCAACAACAGTTTGATTGTTAGGTAAATCGGATTCTGTAGGTTCAACAATCTTTTCATTTCCTGGCTTAATTAACAAAAAGTATACTGCAATAATTATGAAAAAGATAACGCCGAGTGTTGCCGATAATTTTTTATAGTTTGTTTTAGATTCGGATAATTTCGGTAATGAAAGCGTTGAATAATTGCCGGGGGTAATAAATTCAACCCCCAGAAGATTCAAACATTCGATGGTTGTTTTCGCTCTTCCAGCTAAATTTCTGATAAGAAGAATATTTAGCAATTGGCGAATTTCTTCAGGAAGCTTTTCAGCATCGAGTAGTAATTTTTTATAGTCTTTTGATAAAATGTTATTTATGCTTTCGCTTACATCATTTCCGAGGAAAGGATTGTTTTGTGTGTAGAGTTCGTATATAACCACACCAAGTGAAAACATATCAGACTGAGTCGTTAGTTTTTCACCTGATATTTGTTCAGGCGACATGTAACAGGGAGTTCCAACGATTGCATTTTTACTGGTAACAAAACTCTCAGCTTTAGAAAGGGCTAGACCAAAATCACCTATTTTAACGCGATTATTCGCATCAACAAAAATATTCTCAGGTTTTATATCTCTGTGAATAATACCATTATTATGCGCTTCAGTTAGTCCCTGTAAAATTTGAACAAGAATTTCTTTTTTCTGGGTAATATTTGTTTTGTTTTCTTTGATTACTTCACGAAGGCTTGAACCCTGAAAATATTCAAATGAAATGTAGAAAAAATTGTCGTGCGTTCCGAAATCCAGGACCTTAATGATGTTCGGGTGATCAAGATGCGCAAGTATTTTTGCTTCTCTTTTAAATCTTTCAACAACGCTATCGTCAGGAACTGTTTTTGTGTTCAAACACTTAAGAATAATATTCTTATTCAGATAAATATGCCGGGCAAGATAAACCCCCGCGTATTCATCTTTTTTAAGACAATCAATTACCTCAAATTTATCAAACATTATGTTGTTATTTTTTTCGGTCATTGCTCTTTTTTTTACTCAGTTTCTTTTATTTTCATCTGAACCCATCGGACGGAGACACCCAAGGACTTGGCCACAAGTGACTTGTTCCCTCCGAATTCATCAAGTCTTTTTTTAAGTAACATCATCTCAAATTCTCTTAATGTTCCCTGAAATTCCGATAAAGTTTTTTCTTCATCGAAAATAATATCCTTGGCAAAAATGTTTTCGCCATCGGAAAGAATTAATGCTCTTTCAAGAATATTTAACAGTTGTCTTACATTGCCTGGCCAAATATAGTTCTGTAATTTCTGCAGAGCATCCTGTTTTAATCTTGCACTACTCTTTTTTATGTTCTTAAGATAGTGTTTCGCCAAAATCGGAATATCTTCGCTGCGTTCGCGTAGAGGAGGCAGCTTGATTGGAAATACATTTAACCGATAATACAAATCCTCTCTGAAAGCACCCTCTTTTACTAGCTGTTTCAGGTCTTTATTTGTCGCCGTCAGAATTCTAACATTAATAATTTTTACCTGTGTATCCCCGAGTCTGATAATTTCTCTGTTTTCAATTACCCTTAAAAGTTTTGCCTGAAGCGATGGAGATATATCCGCAATTTCATCAAGAAAGAAAGTTCCTGAATCTGCAACTTCCAACAAACCTTTTTTATCACTATCAGCTCCCGTGAAGGCGCCTTTTTTATATCCGAATAATTCGCTTTCGAGAAGGCTATCGGGAATTGAACCACAGAACTGAGCAAGAAAAGGATTGTCTTTTCTTTTACTTAATTTGTGAATTGCCCGCGCTACAAGTTCTTTTCCGGTACCGCTTTCACCTGTAATAAGCACCGTTGCATCACTTCCGGCAACCCTCCTGATAATCGAAAAAAGATCCTGCATTGGCTTACTCTCACCGATAATGTCAGGAACCTGCTCAATTTTTTCGAGTTCTTTTCGAAGAATAATATTTTCATTCTCAAGGAATTCAACAGCCATGAGTTTATCAAGCGCGAGTGAAAACAGGTTAGAAAAAAAACTCAGGAATAAAAGATTTTCCTCCGTGAATTCTTTTCTGTTCAACTGACTATCGGCTAAAAGCACACCCCAAATTGATTCATTCCGAATTATCGGTACGGCAACAACTGATTTTATTTTATGAATCTGAATGCTTTGGAATTGTGATACTCCCGGCGCATTAGAAACATCATGATAAAGTAACGGTCTTTTCTCTTTGATAATTTTTTGCAGTAACCCGGATGAAAATTCCGAAAGATTTGATATAGATTCTTTTTCTAAATTTCGGGCGGAAACTATTTTAAATGTATTTTCCTCTTCGTTATACCTGGCAAATAATCCTCGCTCAGCGTCTATAGCGGAAACCAACAGATCAAGAGCTTCTTCAATAAGTGTTTCCTTGTAAGAGGAAGAATTTAATGTTTCGCTTAACTTGAAAAGAATCTCATATTGATCTTCTGTTAAGTTTGTTATTTTTTTGATATTTACATCAGTGTCGAAACTCATCTTATCACTCGTTAACTTCTACTTTGAAAGTAGCCGGTTTCGATCTTCCCTTGTTACCATGTTGATCTACTATCCATATTACCCAATAATAATTTCCGTTAGGTAAAGATAAATCCACACGCTTTGAAATTTTATCCGACTCAAGCGCATCCGATTCCCAAATCAACTGAGGTGTAACTTCATCAGAATAAACCTGCGTGATATATGAAAAACTATAACCCGGTTCAGCGCGGTACCACTCAAGAACCGGATTTCTTGTCGTAACAATTTGTGCGTTCGCGGGTCGTATATATTCAACATTATTTCTTATTACGCGCGAAACATTTGTTGTTGATACCACATATGTTTTTGCGTTGCTATATCTCACCTTAATCGTAAAATTATTTCCAATAACATTATCAATTCCTTCAACTCCAAGGTCGCTTTCATGAATTTCCAATTCATATTTATTATCTCCGGAGGGAGACAGTAATTTCGTATATCCAAAAGCGCTGTTTTCGATTCTTATTTGATTTATCAATTGATAATTATCGTCTTCTATTTCAAAAGATAATATCAGCGAGCCATAAACATGATCGGGGTGATCGTTAAGCACCACGCTGTAGAATTTAAGATTATTTACTACTGGTCGCTTATCAAGCTGATACTGAATAGATAATGTATCATTAGCGCCCCAGTTTACCCGTAACGAATCAACATCATATCCATCTTTGGAAAAATATAACCATCCTGCTGTTTTTTGTGTATCAGCCAAACTGAAATTACCAACAGCATCACTGAGAGTTGTTTTATCCTTATTCCATTTCACAAGAACATTTGATAACAACTCAGGTGTATTATGCTTCGATAAAATCGTTCCTCGGATAACATACTTATAAAGAGGTACTTTTGTTGTGTCATGAACTGTTGTAGTGTCATGAACAGTGGTTGTATCGTGTACTTCCACCGTATCCGGCTCAACAATATATGACTCAAGCGGATTTAATTTAGGAGCGTCACACGATGTAATCACGATCAACACAAACAACAAACTCGAAAACAAACTTAATGACTTCATAAGAATTATACTTAAAATATTTTTATAAGGAATTAAATATACAAAAGGTTAAGCCAACCTAAAAAAAATATTTGTTTTTTGTTTTTGGAGACTAATCTCGAAAAATGTTAGTTTAACCTCATTCTCAAAGTTAGATAACAACGAGGGAAATTTACAAAAATCTATCGATTATTTTCCGCTTCTAATTACATCTTATTACGAAAAATTTTCGCTAAGAAAAATCAACTACCTGTGTTTAGTGTTTTATCGTCGAAAAAGAATTCCGGCTGTCTGAAGGGAACAAGTGCGCAAATTACCCCTGGAATATAAAAATCTTTCCTTTGCATAACTCCTCCCGTAAAAAAACCAATTGCTCCTTGTTTTTGCTTGGTGTTTTTTTGACCCTGTAATGAATCAATAACATGGCCCAATTCTTCACCGCCAACTAAGCGGGTTAACACTTCGTTCGGTAATTCAAATTGAGGTGAAGTGCCAAATGCTGCATTACCGTATTTATCTAATATGCAAACACAACCGAAGGCAAACCATTTATTATAAATGTTCTTTATTCCACCTTCTATTCCAACAAAATAATCGGCATTAATTTTTTCTTCTGAATTTTTTATAAGCAACGATCGTGCTCTGTTTTCAGCGCCCGCATAAGTGTCTTCACCAAAGGGTTGACTTCCAACTTTTGAATCAACATCAAAGGCAATTACATTTACATCTCTATAATATTTTTCAAATGCTTCTTTGGCGGCTTCAATCTTCACGGGGTTTTTTGATCCCAAAAGGATTTTCATTTATTATCCTATCTCAAGCATTCTTTGTATGGGAAGCCTTGCTTTATCAGCAATTAGTGTCGGCACTTTAACTTCATACTTCTGATTTAACAATGAGTCATACAATTTTTCAAGAGTAATCATTTTCATGTACTCACAAATTGCCGTCTCGCTGACCGGACGAAAAGCTGCATCCTGTCTGGCTTTTTTCATTCGGTGTAAAACGCCAACCTCGGTTGCGACAACAAATTCATTTGCTTCTGAATTCTTAATGTGTGTCATCATGCCCTCGGTTGAATATATATATGTATTACTAAAATGATCAGACTCTTTTGCTTTTAGCATACAAGAAGTGGAACATCCGCATTCGGGATGAATCAAAAACTCAGCACAGGGATATTTTTCGTGAGCATGGTTAAAATCTATTTCACCAATTTTTTCATGAACATGACATGCGCCATTCCAAAGTTTTATGTTACGCCCCGAAACAGCCGCGGCATATTTTCCAAGAAATTTATCTGGAAGAAACAATATTTGTTTTTCGATTGGTATCGCGTTAATAACCTTAACCGCGTTGGAAGATGTTACACAGTAATCGGATTCGGCTTTAACTTCGGACGTAGTGTTAACATACGAGACAACAACCGCACCAGGATTTTCTTTTTTCCACCGACGCAACTGTTCAGCATTTATACTCTCAGCCAAAGAGCAACCGGCGTTAAGATCGGGAATAAGTACTTTTTTATCCGGCGAAATAATTGAAGCTGTTTCAGCCATAAAATGAACACCGCAAAAAACAATTATCTCAGCGCTTGTTCTGGCTGCTTCGCGGGCTAGCCCCAATGAATCCCCAATAAAATCAGCTATATCCTGAATTTCAGGAAGAACATAATTATGGGCAAGAATAACGGCATTATTTTCTTTCTGAAGTTTTTTTATTTTTTCTATCATGGTGTTTTTTTGCGAATTAAAAAATTACTTGTTGACTTATATCAAAAGCTTCGATTGAATGTGTGAGAGCGCCAACCGAAATGAAGTCAACACCAAGCCGGGCTACTTCTTCGATTCTATCCAGTTTCATTGATCCCGAGGCTTCAACTTTTGCTCTGCCATTAATTAGTTTTATAGCTTCTTTCATTTCATCATTTGTCATATTGTCCAGCATAATAATATCTGCTTCCTGTTCAAGAGCTTCTTTTACTTCTGCCAGAGTTGTTGTTTCCACTTCTATTTTTATTCCCGGTTGAATTTTATTTCTTACCTGTTGAACGGCTTGCTGAATTCCTCCTGCTACTCTGATGTGATTTTCTTTCAACATAACCATATCGAATAGTCCGATACGATGATTTGTTCCTCCGCCCATTTTTACGGAATATTTATCAAGCAATCTTAATCCCGGCGCCGTTTTCCTGGTGTCAAGTATAACTGTTTTATATTCTTTCACAGCTTCAACAAATTTTGAAGTCTGAGTAGCAATACCCGACATTCTCTGTATAAAATTGAGCGCGGTTCTTTCGCCACTGAGAATGGCATGATGCTTCCCTGTGAATTCAACAAGTATATCGCCAGTCTTTAAAGGATCGCCATCATTTTTTTGCGGTTTCCAGATGAGGTTTTTATCCAACAGCTCAAATACTCTTCCGGCCACATTAAGGCCGGCTAAAACTCCGTCTGATTTTGAAATAAGTTTTGCACTTATCTTATCGTTCGGTGGAACGATTGAGTCAGTTGATATATCTCCACTTTCAATATCTTCAGTAAGCGCTCGTTTGATAATGTCATCTATATACTTTTGATCTATATTAAGGTTTGCTGAAATCATTCACAATTCCAAAAACATTTTTTTACTTCACCATTTTTTCTTATCGAAGTATAATACTTTTTAACAGGTAATTCATCAGTATCTTCACGAAAATGAACCCCTATAGAATCTTCTCTTGCTAAAGCTGACCTTGTAATTAATTCAGCGACAGTGATAAGACTATCTTTTTTCAGATTAAAGTTCTCGTATTCTTCGTTCACAAATTTATTCTTAAAAATATTTATTTCACTTAAAGCCTGATGCAAACCGGTTCCATTTCTTATAATCCCAACAAGACTATTCAGGATTTCGGCAAGTGTTGTTTTAAGCTCAATCAGTGATTTTTCATACCCCAGAATTATCTTTATTTTTTTTTCTTTACAAAAATCTGTTGTATTTACTGGGTTGCTGTTGAGTATTGAATCAACCGCTCTTTTTCCGAACACGAGGCATTCAAGCAATGAATTGCTGGCCAGTCGATTTGCGCCGTGAACTCCTGTTGCTGAAGCTTCACCACAGGCAAATAGTCGGTTTATATTTGTCTCGGCATTATATCCTGTTTTTATTCCGCCAATCGTATAATGAGCTGCGGGAGCTATCGGAATCAGATCCCTTGTTAAATCATACCCGTATTTTTCTGTTTCATGAAAGATTGTTGAAAATCTCTTTTTTATTTTTGCTGAGTCCAGATGACTTAAGTCCAGAAAAACATAATCTATTCCTGAGTTTTGTAATTCTCTAAAAATTCCCAATGATACAATATCACGTGGTGCAAGTTCAGCTTTATCGTGATATTTGCTCATGAATCTTTCCCCTTCTTGATTCAGGAGAAACGCGCCTTCACCTCTTACGGCTTCGCTTATTAGAAATGTTTCACCGGTTTTGGAATAAAAAGCAGAAGGATGAAACTGGATGAATTCCATGTCACGGATTTCTGCGCCGATGTTATAAGCCAACGAAATGCCATCACCGGTTGTTGTATATGGATTTGTTGACCTTTTATAAACGCCTGAGGCTCCGCCGGTTGCCAGAATTGTTCCCTTCGCCAGAATCAGATAAAACTGTTTAGTAAGATAATTAAAGGCATAAGCTCCGAAACATGTTTTATCCTGTTCAATAAGTTCATAAATCACTGTTGATTCAAGAAGTCTTATATTTTCATTCGTCCGAATTAATTTTGAAAGGAACTCAACCAGTCTCAATCCGGTTGCGTCTCCTCCCGCGTGAAGAATTCTTCTTTTTGAATGACCGCCCTCTAATCCAAGCTCAATAATTCCTTCGGATTTGTCAAACTCCATTCCCATGTTCATCAAGTCTCTTATTCTGTCCCGCCCTTCGTTAACAAGAATTTCAACAGCATTGGGATCATTAAGACCATTGCCGGCAATGATAGTATCTTCAAAATGAATTTCAGGTGAGTCATTAGGATCAACAACAACAGCTATTCCACCCTGAGCCCAGTAAGTATTACTGAGCTCAAGAGTAGATTTACTAATAAGTATTACCTTACCAAACTTAGAGGCTTTAAGGGCAGAATATAACCCAGCTAATCCGGTTCCGATTATTAAGAAATCGCAGGTTATTTTCTTCAATTAATTTTCTGATTTTTGTTAAAGGTTTCTTTTTACCAGTATTTTATTAGCACCTTCATATTTAACAAAACCATTTTTGCTAAATGCATCCAAATCATTATCATTTCTTAAAAGCCAGTTTTTCACATATCTGAGATCGGGATGTTTAAGGATTGATTCAACCATCCAGCCAAGTAGTTCATCACTCTTGTGTGCTTCTAAAATAAATATATCCGAAATATATAAAATGGTTGCGTAATCTGATACTACTCTCGCAAAACCCACATTATTTCCGTCTTTATATAAACCAAAACAAAGGGATTTTTTTATTGACTTCTTTACTGTATCAAATGAAATTCCTTTTGTCCATTCATTCACACTTAACACCCGGTGGATGGCAGATGTGTTTAATTTTTTCTTATCAGTAGTCAGGATGTAACTGTCTTTCTTAAATTCAATGTTCATTTAATACTCCGTTCCTATAATAATTATTTTAGTTTTTTCTCCCCCCATATAACGGCTAACCGTAAATTTTCCTTTATTAAAAATCTATTTGGGAAAAGTATAATTTATTTTTATCTAATTACACTTTATGAAAACAAATTTAGCCATTTCAAAAAAGGTAAATCAAGAAAAAAGAGTGCAAAACACAGGAATGATAAATACTTGCTAATAGAGAAAAATAGACGTGACTCTTGATTTTATTGGTCGAAATGAATTTTGATACTACTGCTATATCAATTCTTCAAAGGCTCGCTAAATAAACTGACTTCTTGTAACACAGTTACTTCTCTGGAAATAGTGCCCGGGCAATTAAATAAACGCTAAGCAACGATAAGTAAATTAGAAAAATTTTTATCTGCTATGAATTTATTTTTTACAATGTTCTTTTTATTATCAACTTTGTTTTTGACCGCTTCTCGAGTTAATCGAAAAATTATTTTTCTTTTTTCTTGTTGCTGTTGGTGAGTATTAAATTTTGCTGATGATGTGTCTTCTTGAAATAATGAAATTTGTAACACGATCATAGATTTTTTCTGAGTATCGATTAAGTTAAACAATAGAATTTATCCGGGCATATTCACAATGGTGAAACCGGATAAATTATAGATTGGTAATCATCGATTTATTTTTCAATTCAAGTGTGAATACCCAAGCATGTATTTCATTATTTCTAAAGACAATTTTTTGTGTTACTGGAAATTAAAATATTAACAAATGCTATAATTCGAATTGGGCGAGTATTGAAGAAATAAATTCGTCATTCATAACCAATTCTTCAAAAGTGCTGCTTCGGAATTTAATCTTTTCGGAGAGAGCGAAATAACGGGATTTGAATGAAGTATTGTTGCGCGGATTAATCACTAATATTTCTGTTTCGCTGTTCAAGTTCTTTTTAAGAAGCGCTTTTATCTGGATGTCGGGATCAGATAAAGAGTATCCGACAAATACGATTTTTTTTGCAAGTCTGATTTCTTTTCCCGCCTCTGACAACAATGATGAAATTATTGGCGGTTTAATTATTTTCAGATACGACGGTGGGATAATTAATGTCTGAAAATCGGTACCGTCAATAGGACACGAATATTCATACTCCTTGTTATCGGGGTACGTGTAGCCAAGAAACTTACCTTTATTCAAATCAATTTTTCTGTCCCAGGGAGTCAGAAGCACCTGTCCGCAACAATTGCAATATTTCCAATTCAGACTGCCATGAACTTTTATAATTTTTATTGGGACGGGATCTTCCTCACCTGTTTTAGTTACTGGCTCGCGAGGATTAATCCAGAAGTTAAAATTTTTCACCCGCAAATCTTTTTCGTAATTCATGAAGTAAAGACAATAATCTATGAAGCCGAACTTGCTGTAAAATTTTTCGAACGAATGTTCCAGAAGAGTATCATAGTTAAGTGTGATAATGGAAATATTGGAATTATATTTTTTTACCGCATCCCAAAATTTATCATAATGGATGCTGCTTTTTTCAGTCTCCAGATTTACAATGTAATGGATGAGTTTGATAAAATATTCTTTTATGTCGACCAGTTTATTGTAGGGGTATTTTTGGTTAAGGCTTTCGTGGTGTTCGATGAAGTAATCAAGAAATCCGAATACAGCTTCAATAGTCGGATAACTTTCGAGAGATGAGTTAAAATAAAAATTGTCTTTGAAAAATTCGAGGAATAGTTTTCCAATCTCAGAATTAGATATATGAGGATTGGATGTCGATAATATCTTTGGAAGAATTTGTTTTTGTAGGGGAACGCCATCAGGATAAGAAGTTCCTGCGCCAAAAATAAAAACAACATCTCTGGCAGATTTATACTTTAGAAATATTTCTTTAGTCTTTTCCATAAAAAAACCGGACTAATTTTAAAGTTAAATCCGGCTCTCAAAAATTAATGAACGAAAAATTTATTTTGTCAACTCAAGAAGAATAAGTTTTTTTCCTTTTTCATTTCTGGTATTATTGGGCTTATATGCAAGCTCAAATATAGTTGACTTTTTTATGTAAGCTTTGTATTTCATTTCAGCTATTTTAAATTCACCGTTAAGATCACCGCCCTTCATTGCAACCAGATAAGCTTTGTTTTTGATAAGAGGAATGGCATATCGGAATAAAATAATGAGCGGAACAGTTCCTCTGCTAACAACAAGGTCAAATTGATCGGCATATTTCATTTTGAATTCATCGTCTTCAACTCGCCCGTTTTCTGCAATAACATTCGTCAGCTTCAGTCTGTTTACAAATTCTTCTACTGCGTTTATTTTTTTTCCGGTTGAGTCAACCAGAACACCTTTCACCAGTGGTCTTGTGATAGCTAACGGAATGCCGGGAAAACCACCGCCTGTTCCAATATCAATAAATTTGTTAATTTTTTCCGGTATAAATTCTGAAATGAATGCAGAAAGGAAAACATGGTTTTCAATAATATTCTTTACATCTTTTCTGGAAATTAAATTCACGGCTTCATTTTTTTCAACAACGAGTGCAGCAAAATGCGCTAATCGTTCCATTTGGTATAAATCAGGGTTAAGTCCATTTTCCCAAAAATATTTTTTAAGTTCTCTTAAAAACTGTTCTTGAAGTTCCAACAAAGCCCTCGAAAATTAATTTTTCAAATATACTAATAATACTGAAATATCAGAAGGAGAAACACCCGATATGCGTGACGCCTGACCAAGAGAACGTGGTTTTATTTTGTTTAGTTTTTCCCTTGCTTCAAGTGAAAGAGTTTTCATGTTTAGGAAATCAAAGTCATGAGGAATGTTCATTGATTCGAGCCGTTCCATTCTTTCAACCATTTCCTGCTGGCGTTTTATATATCCTTCGTACTTCAATTCAATTTCTACTTTTTCCAATATTTCTTCGTTGCTTAATAGATCTTCAGCAAACGGATGTTCATTTCTATCCAGATGCATGAGAATTGTTTTTAAGTTTACTTCCGGGCGTTTTGTCAGTTTCCCGATTGCTTCAACATTGTCAAGTACCGAGCTATTCATTTCTATTAAGGCACTATTAATTTCATCTGGCTGCAAATATTGTTTGTGTAATTTTTCAACTGATGCAGAGATGGTGGCGT
>CAZEXO010000002.1:32203-70056 GCA_964516545.1 uncultured Melioribacteraceae bacterium | reverse complement strand
GCTTTTTCAAGCTGGGGATCTTTTCCTTCATGTCTGTCTTTCATTGTCTCTTTCACATAAACATCCGGCGTGGTTCCGTTTGTCTCTATATTTTTTCCATCAATTGTATAACATCCCCATGATGGCAGACGATAAAACGATCCATCAACGAGATTTTTTCCCGAAGTAAAAATCAACCAGCGGTAAGTTTCCGTTCCCACAACTGTTCCGAGTTTAAGGGCCTTAAATCCGGCTGCGGTCATTTCTGCATCACTCAGGGATTGTTCATTAATCAGAAGAACAATAGGTTTATCGCCGGGTGAAAAATTCGGCTGCGGAGTCATTTGACCATCACGGTATTTCCATTGCGAATAACGTTTCTGACTTAAGAATTGCAGGACCTGATCATGAACATTACCTCCGTAGTTGTAACGTAAGTCTACAATCAATCCGTCGCGGTAATGAAACTCATTCGACATTTCAATAAGAAATTGTTTCAGTACAGGGTCGGTCATCGATTGCATATGAACATAAGCGATTTTTTTATCAGATTTTTCATCAACTATTTTCTGACGTTCATTCACCCATTCGTCATAAAGCGAAGTCTGAAAATCATTCCGTTTATAAGGATGAATATTGACCTTTATTTTCTTACTGCCGCGCATAAACTCAAGACTAATCTCATCATCAGCAACGGGTGAGGCGAAATAAAACTCGCGGTTTATTTTTTCATTTACCGCTACATTGTTAACTACTATTAGTCTGTCGCCCGGTTGTAATCCTATGTCTTCTTTATCTGCCGGAGAATTTTCCACCACATGACCAACCGCATAAGGATCATTATTATTATCCCAGACAATTCCCGTGTAAATACTTGTGTATTTCACCTCAGTCTCTTCTTCCGGTCCGGTACTTGTAAAACGTAGGTGTGAAGCATTAAGCTCGCCAAGTAAATCTGTAACAATACTCCTCAGGTCATCCCGCGAACGCATATAAGGAATATACTTTTCATAACGATCTTTCATCGCTTCCCAATTCACACCATGAAAATTACCATCATAAAAATTCTCGGTAAGATTTGTATAAGTTTCATAAAGCATTTGGGAGAACTCATTTTGCATATTTTTTTTGAACTTGTATTCAATGCTAATCTCATCAGCTTTATTTTCAGATAACTTCAGAGCATATATCTTGTTGTTCGTGAGAAGAAAATATTTTCCTTTTGATTCTTTTATCTGGAACTCATTTCCGCTGAGAGAAATAATTCTTTTGTCTTCTTTTTTCTCGAAAGGTTTGTAAACAGTTTTCCAGAGAGCGTTTCCGGCGTTGTCATGGTTTGATGTGTAAAGCAGTATCGTTGCATCATCATCCTTTGTTACATAAACAAGCGACTGGTTGCCCGGGAAATCGATGAGTGTTTCCCAACGGTCGTTCAGATCTTCGTAATCAATTTTAACAATGGGTTGTAAAGTATCTTTTTTATCCGCTTTAAATAACAAATCAAATTTTTCGGTTTTAAAATCTTTGTTGAACTTTTGCAGAGCAATCCTGTGAATTTCATCATCATCACTTCCCCATGGGTAATTCGGTTTAAACCTGTCCGAGGTGAAATAAATATATTTTCCGTCAGGCGACCAAAAAGGATCTGTTTCAGTCACTCCCGTTTTTGTTATGTGGAATGATTCTTTCTTTTCAATATCGTAGACAAAAATATCATGCTCAAAATTTCTGTAAGCCGTATAAACGACAAATTTATCATCAGGTGAAAAATATGCCGGTTTGATATAAATCGCCCAGAATTCATCTTTAACAATTGTGTTGCTCGTAAAGGATTTTAAATCGAGAATACGTAATTCATTTCTTCCGGAAAAATACAAAGCGTGTGTTCTGTCTTTATTAAACTGAATTGCCTGATTGTTCTGTGTATCCGTTGTTAATTGTTTTTCGAAAGGTTTATCCGTCACTTTTATGGTGAATAAATTCAGCCAGCCTTCCACTGTTCTTGAATACAAAACTGTTTCATTATCATTCAGCCATTGAACTTCAAGAACTCTTTCTTTCGGACTGATTTCAATTTGTTTAGCGAATTTTCCTTCGATATCGGAAACAAACATCAACCCACGAGAAACAAAAACGATTTTTTTGCCATCAGGTGAGACATCAAAATTTGTGATCTTGCCGGAAGTTGAAAATTCCTTCTCGTAAATAAGCGGGTTGTTTTCATAAAGTATCACATCAACCAAAGATGATTTGCCTGAATTAACATCATACTTATGAATCCGATAATCGCGTGCAAAAACAATGGTATTTCCGTTACAACTGATCCGCGGTCTGCCGATTGAGGTATTGAAGTTCGTAAGACTTTTTTTCATTCCATTGTCGAATGTAAAAAGATTGTACTCTTCTGTTCCTTCATCAGAAGCAAAATATATTTTCCCCTTTTCATCAATGGTTACCCACATATCTTTACCATTATAATCAGTATACTCTTTATACTCGCCGGTTTCGGAATTGTATGATTTTATGTCGGGATTATAAGCGCCTTTGTAGCGCTTGCGGAAAGTGTTGTTAAAGCTTTCGAAGGATTCATTAAAAAATATTTCGTCAGTTGAAGGATGTTCGGCAATATTATGCTGGCGATTCTTATAACCGTTAAACAAACGAACCGGTGTTCCACCATCAACATTTATTTTATATGCTGCTACAACATTGTAACGGGTTGAGGAAAAATAAATCCATTTTGAATCCCATGACCAACTTTCTGCCAAATCCGATGCATCGTTAAAAGTAAGCTGCTGAATTTTACCACCGCCTGCAGGAACAATATAAATATCGGAATTGCCTGCTTGTGTTGAAGAAAAAGTAATCCATTTCCCGTCGGGTGAATATACGGGACGCGTTTCTCTTCCGTTCATCGCGGTTAAGCGGAAAGCTTTTCCTCCGTTTGAGGAAACGATCCAGAGATCACTGTCGTACGAAAATACTATTTCTTTTCCGTCGGGTGATGGAGCCGGATCGCTTAGAAAATAAAAATCATTTTGTCCGTTAAGTAAAAACGAAAAAAACATTATCAAAAAAAGATGTTTCATGATTATCTCCTTTTCAGAGTTGCTGATGATTTTAGGCAGGTATATTTCGGGGGGCTGAAAATATTTACCTCTGCCATCCGTTACGAAAAATTTTCCGTTATTTGGACGAATTATTTATTCATGAGTACTGTATTTTACAGATTAATTTCTCCTCCAGTTTATTTTGTCGCCAACTTTTATCCCGTGTTTTGCGCAGTAACCGGCGTTTACTTCAACAACATAAATTGCCGGCGCGGTTGATGGATAGGAATTTTCATCAAATGGTTTGGTGTTATTGTGAATAGTAACAATTTCGCGTTTTGAGTTCACGAAAATTATATCGAGAGGTAAAACCGTGTTTCGCATCCAGAACGATTGTTGACGCTCCTCAGGAAAGATAAATAACATACCCTGATCTTCTTCCATCTTTGAACGATACATTAGTCCGGTCATTCTTGATTCTTCATCATCGGCTATTTCAATTTCAATCCGCGTAATAAATATTTCATCCGACGACATAAAAGAAAGGTCTCCTTCCATTGTAAAATCGTATATGCTGTGTCCCATATTTTTAGTCTTCGTGGTTTGTGGTTTATCAGTTGTAAAAAAATTATTGTAAATCATGTAACCGGCAAAGGCAATAACTATTATTATAATGCCCACTCTTAAGGTTAATGATTTTTTTTTATAAACAGGTTTGGATTGGGGATTCTTATTTTTTGACATGCCGGATTTCATTCTTAATTCAACAAAAGTTAACTTGCGCTTACGAATATAAAATATTTCCCGGAAAGAATTATGTCCAAATTACTTATCGAAAGAGAAATGATTGAACTCACTCAACAGAAAACAAAAATGATTAAGAGCGGCTGGGGCGATGAAGCAATTGAAGGCTCAACTGTTGAAAAAATCACATACCTTTCCGACGGGTTAAAAGTGAAAGGCTTCATTGCATATCCCAACAACGGAAAGGAAAAATATCCATGTATCATTTGGTGCCGCGGTGGAATCGGCGACGCCGGAACAATTGATAATTTTAACGCGCGTGGAATCTTCGGGCAGCTTGCAAGCTGGGGATATGTTGTCTTCGCAAGTCAGTACCGGGGTAACGATGGAGGAGAAGGTCACGACAACTTCGGCGGTGATGATGTGAATGATATCCTGAATCTAGTCAGTTTAGCCGGTGAATTTCCTCAGGCTGATACTTCTAAATGGGCGATTGAAGGCTGGAGCCGCGGTGGTATGATGACATATCTGGCCCTCACCAAAACCAATATTTTCAGGACGGCTGTTATCATTGGCGGAATCGCCAACTTGAAATGTACAGCCGATGAAAGCCCGTTCATGAAAAAACTTTTTGAACATTATGCCGCTAAAGATACATTCCACGATTTATCCGAAATCTGTCAGACACGCTCGATAATTAACTTCCCCGATAAACTCCCGCGCGAAACTTCACTATTAATTCTGCACGGAACAAATGACAACCGTGTGCCCGCTCATGATTCAATTGATCTCTCCTATAAATTACTTGAAAACAAAATTCCTTTCAGAATGATTTTGTATGATAACGGAGATCACTTTTTGAAAGCTCATAGAAAAGAGGTGGATGAATTACGAAAAAACTGGTATGAAAGATATCTTTTATAAATTTAGAGTTTAAGCTCCACTTCACGTCCCGAACGGAGATAGACTATTTTTAAAGTATCATAGAGATTCAGGTTTTGTTTTAGCGTAAAAATGTTTTTGCCGTAACTGATATTCTTTTTCATGAGCGATTTTTCATTTTTTCCCGCCTGAGCAATTATCTCAATTTCATCATCATTGTTGGCAAACATCAATAGTTTTGAATCACCGTTATTTTTCTTTATTAATGCCGGTTTATTAAACACGGAATAGTTTTGAATTAATTGTCGTAGCTCAGGAATTGTGATGTCGATAATGTTTGAAGAAGTTTCACTTTCATTCCAGAGTTTATCAACCGACTTAAGCGCGAGATGATAATTTACCCGGCGAGGTTTTCCAAAAGAAATCATTAACGAATCATGACTTGCTTTTACTATATCGTACAGATATTTATGATCTGTAACAGCGGTATCGAAGGGCAGACTGTAAAGAGCATAATAATCCGCGAAGACATCATTAAAATTATATTCCGGGTGATCCCAGCGCAAAGTTAACGTAAGCGGATCAAAGTCACGGACTTCATATTTAAGGTTAACGGGCGGATTCGGTTTTGATGCATCAATCCAGGCCATTTCCGACGGATAGGCAAAATGATCAAATGCTGCAAAGTTATGTTCTTTAATATGCTCATACCGAAAAAATGAAACACCCTGCACTCCGATATGCCGTGCATACTGAATCATTTTTTCCATCTCCGGTTTAACATCATCTTTGTAAGCGGCAATTCCCAGTACAATATTTCTTCCGTAGGAATTCAACTGCCAGTCCCGCGCGAGTACATCGAATTTCGGATTATTCCCGAAGTTCCAGTAAATCTGTGGAACTGCATAATCAATTATTCCGCTTTGGAGCCATGCACGCGAATCCTGAAACACAGTTCCGTAACCTTCAAGACCACGGGCTCCATTCATGTTAGAATAAATTCCTATAGGAGTTACACCCAGTTTGACGTAGGGTTTTATTTCTTTCACCCTCAGGTTAAGCTGTTCAAGAATCATAGTGATATTATTTCTTCGCCAGTCCTCGCGTGTCATTCCATCGCCGTATTTTGCAAACGAATTGTTGTCATTAAATTCCTTTCCCGGATAACGAATAAAATCAAGATGTAAACCATCTATGTCATAAACTTCAGCAATTTCTGCAATCAGGTTTACAAGATATTCACGTACTTCCGGTAGTCCCGGATCGAGCCAATAACTTAAAGATCCGTTTTCACGAAAAGGCACAACCCACTCGGGGTGTTTGTTGTAAATATGATCCGGATGTTTGCTTATTTGTTCTTCTTCACCGGCGCAGCATCTAATAACATTTATCCACGCGTGAATTTCAAGTCCTTTCCTTCGGCAGATTTTTATTGCTTCTTCAAGAGGATCATATTCCGGCGTTTCTCCCGTTTTACCGGTAAGGTAGGCTGAAAATGGTTCATACGATGACTCGAACATGGTCGTACCATTACTTCTAACCTGAAAATAAACCGTGTTGAGTTTTTTTCTTTTTATGTTATCAAAAATTTCATTCAGTGATTGTTTCTGGATTGCAGGATCATAGGATAAAGGTGGCCAATCAAGACGAAAATTTGTCGTAACCCATACGGCTCTCGTTTCCCGCTGAACCTGCGAAACGAGCGTACCGCTAACGATAAATATTAAGAATAAAAATTGCGCGCCTTTTTTCATTAAGTATCTATTAAGGGGAAAAACTGTATTTAGCAAAACAATTGTAAAGCATTTCTGAGAGCAAAATACACATCTTTTTTTTCCGCTTCAACATCCAAAATAATTTCTCCGGGTGCTTTTGCCAAAACAAATTTTATCACTCCGTTTCTGTTCTTTTTATCGCGCTGCATAATGGAATACAATTTTTCCAGATCCGGATTTTTTAATTTTATCCTTCCGAGAAATCTGTTAAAGAAGCGAAGATATTTATGAAGTTCTTCAATTTTCATCAACGAGAGTTTATAGGAAAGAAATAAAGAACAGACAATTCCGACGATTACGGCTTCGCCATGTTTAATTTTATGATTTTGCTCAACCTCAAATGCATGAGCAAAAGTATGTCCAAGATTTAACACTTTTCGCAGTCCGCTCTCTCTTTCATCTTTAGCTACAACAGCGGCTTTATAGCTTACCGATTCCGAGACAAGTTTATAAATTACATCTTCTTTCAGTCCGAATAATTCATCAATGTTTTTTTCACAATAATCGTAATACTCACCGCCGGCAAGAAAAGCATATTTAACAATCTCGCCTATTCCGCAAAGCAACTCTCTCTCGCCAAGAGTCTTCATAAAATTAATATCGAACAAAACAATTTCCGGCTGATGAAATGCCCCGATTATGTTTTTTGTCGATCCGAAATTCACTCCTGTCTTTCCACCGACAGAACTGTCAACAGCAGCAAGTAATGTAGTTGGAACCTGAACATACTGAAGACCACGTGAAAATGATGCTGCGGCAAATCCCGCAATATCACCAATGATCCCGCCACCAATTGCTAAAATCACCGTATCGCGTCCGTATTTATTTCTGAGTAGTGAAGTGTAAATATTTACAAGCGTTTCGATGGATTTACTTTTTTCATCTGCAGCGATTATAATTTTGGAAATCTTTTGGGTTTTATCAGAAAGAAGATTTGTGATTTCATTCCTGTAAAGTTGATAGACTTTTTTATCAATTACGGTGAAGATATTTTTGTTCAGTTTGAGCCGGGTTAATTGTTTTGGTAATTCGCGTAGTATGTTTTTACCGATTAAGACCGGATATGTTTTTCCCGGAACCGCAACATCAACTTGTTTCATATTATAACCTGTTAATTTCTTTTGCTAATTGGTCAACTGTAATGCCCACCTGTTTTGAATCTGAATTAATCACAAGATCTGCCTGAAGGTAAAATTTTTCTCTTTCAGAAAGTATTTTTTTTATACGATCAATAAAATCCTGACTTGAATTTTCCGAGAGCACAAGATCACGAAAAAGCGGGCGGTCAATTTTGTGTTTTAGTCTGTTATATAAAATCTGAGGAGAAACCTGCAGATAAACTATTTTCCCGCTTTTTTTCATCAACTCAAGATTTAACTCATTAACAATAGTGCCGCCGCCAAGCGATACAACAATATTTTCCTCAGCGATCAGTTTCTTAAGAATTTCATGTTCTTTTTCTCTGAAATATTTCTCGCCTTTTTTTTCAAAAATTTCCACGACAGTCATTTTTTCTTCAGTCTCAATCACTTTATCGAGATCATAAAAATTCCACCCGAACACATTTGCCAATATGGGTCCCAGGGTGCTTTTGCCGCTGGTCATAAATCCTGTGAGAAATATTCTGGTAAAATTCATTCAACAATTTTGTTGTGTAAAAAGTACCGAAATATAATGATAAGCTGTTTGAATTAACACAAGATGGTGATCAAAGAAATGGAGATTACTCAAAACATGAAAATCATGCCGAGGGAAAATATTATCCCGTCAACATTTATTTTCGACCAGAATTGTTTTTGCCTGATAACAACTTCTTCTTCT
The DNA here is from genome assembly GCA_964516545.1 of uncultured Melioribacteraceae bacterium. Taxonomy (GTDB): domain Bacteria; phylum Bacteroidota; class Ignavibacteria; order Ignavibacteriales; family Melioribacteraceae; genus JAHISV01. The sequence goes on along the minus strand of CAZEXO010000002.1, from coordinate 61,805 downwards.
TCATAAATGACGGAGGGATTTTCGTATTCACTTTTTATTTCGAAAACCGGATCTCTGAATTTCATCTGCCCTCTGACCGCGATATAATCATTGATCAAATAATCCATTCCGGTAATAACATGAATACCCAGATCGTATTCTCTTTCTATATTTTTCACTTTCAGATTATTAATATTCCGGTTGAGATTACCGGAATAAATGCCTGGTCCACCGCCCACAAAAAACTTAAAATCTTCTGTAGAAACCGGAAGCTCATATACAATAGAAAGTTCCAGTGAAATCATTTCAAACCAGTCCCGTGCTGCAATAAGCAACGGACCTGATTGACTGATCGCTTCCACCGGATTGAAAACCGAGGTACTCTTCATGTAACCGCTTCCAAGTCCTAATGAAACCGAATTTGATATTTTATAACGAATATCAAATGAAATACTCTTGAGTCCGTCGATTGTCTGATAGAATTCCCGCATGACAATATCTGCATCGCGCGGATTTGAATATAGCCTGGATGAGACTGTATAATCGTAATAGATACCTAAGGAAAATTTTTTATCTCCGTCTTGTCCGTCGACCTGAACTGACAGACAGTAAATCAATACTAATAATAAAATGTTGTGTAAGTGACCGGGTTTTTTCATGAGGAGAAAGATAGGAAAAACAGGAAGGAAAATTAAAGGGCAAAAAAAAAGCCGTGACTGATTTAGTCACGGCTTAAAAATTAACGCCAGAATTTATATCGGTTATCAACGATATCCGCTTCTTCTTTTACTTTATTTATCCATTGTGAATAAGCTCTTTGTTTTTTCATACGAAGAATATTCTCACGAATAGAAGATTTTTGAGCTGAGTAATTGGTGGAGTCAAAAGGAGTTCTGTCAGTTACTTTTATTAAATAATACCCTCTCGAACCCTTAACCGGCTGGGATATTTCATTTATTTTACCTTCGAGCGAATAATCCATAAAACCATATTCGTTGCCTACTCCGGGAATACGACCTGCGAGAGTGAAATTATTTGCAACATCAACCTGAACAGAAGGATCAATTTCTTTCGCAAGATTCAAGTCTTTTGAAGACAACACTTTGTCCCGGATTTTCATAATTTTTTCTTTGGCAATGGCAAATTTCTTTTCGGTTCTGACCAATTGTTTAATGTTTCCTTCAATGTCTTTCAGGGGTTGATAACCAGCGGGAGTAATTTCAGAAACGGTGGCTACAACATAACCGGCCGGAACGTTATAAACTTCACTGATATCGCCTATCGAATTTTCAAAAGCGAATTTTACCAGAGCTTCGTTTTGTCCAAGCCCGGCAATAGTTTTTGCTTTTTCGTCAAACCCGTAGGATTCTATAACTTCATATTTTGCCTGTTCGGCTTCCGATTCGAAATCATACTCTTCTGCCACGTAGGCAAAATCACCGGCGGCATTGTAACGATTGTCCATAGTTGTGCCGGAGGCAATAATTTTTTTAGTAATTTTTTCGATTACAAATTCCTGATCATTTTTATCTGTTACTTTGATGATGTGGTAACCATATTGCGATTTAACGGGTTTTTGAATTACACCGATTTTACCGCTATAACATGCCTCTGTAAATTCAGGAACCATTTGTCCTTTTCCGAACCAGCCGACATCACCTCCGCGAACCGCGGAACCTTTATCATCTGATTTTTCAGCAGCAAGCAATTCGAAATCAGCGCCGCTCATTAATTCTTTGTAAATCGCATCTGCTTTGGTTTTTGCCGCATCATCTGTTCCGTTTACGAGAATGTGTGAAGCTTTTACTAAAGGTTCGGTAGTTTTTCTTTTTGCTACGAGTTTATAAACAGTGTAACTTCCGTTATTCAAAACCGGACCAACCAGTTCTCCGGCATTAGCTTTCACAAGTAAATCTTTAGCCGCTTCAGGAAGAACTCTGAGGTTTAATGTATCAACAGAATATGGCTCTTCAGAATAAATTTGGGCAAATGTTTTGAATGAACTTGTATCAGCTTTCAGATCTCTGAGGATTGCTGCTAGGTCACTAAGAACTGCATTAGAATCGGCTTTCGAAGGTTGTTTTTTGAAAAGTACGTATTTGATTTTTCTCAGCTCGTCAACCTTATAATCTTCCTTATGAGCATTATAATAGTTTTCAATTTCAGAGTCGCTGACTTGTATATTTGTATCAGGTATAATTGTCGAATTCACAAAAACAAACTCAGCTGAAATTTGAGTATTTTGTTCCTGAAATCTACGTTTTACTTCTTCATCGCTCGCGCTGATTGAACCGAATAACAAACTTTGTAGTTTTGTCTGCATTTTTTCCTGTCGGATACGATCCTCGATCTGTACCAGAATTGCTTTGTTTTGAGGATCGAATAATGCTGATTCATACATAGCTCTGTTGAAATTTCCGGTTGAGTCGATAAAATTTTGCCTAATATCTGCCGGAGGATTCGGACCAAGCAAAACATCTCTTATTTCATCGTCAGTAACTGTGATATCAAATTCTTCCATCTTTTCTGTAAGAAGAGTCTGCATAACTATTGCATCCCAAACCTGATCTCTGAAAATCGGCATCTGGGATTCATCAATTTCCTGTCCCTGTTGCTGCTGGTAAGCTCTCGCATTTTCCAAAGCCTGGGAAAATTCCTGGTACGAAATATCTTTTCCATTGATGGAACCGACATAATTTCTCTGTTGCCCGAAATAACTGGCAATATTCGAATCAGAAAGAACCATAAACAATACAAACAATCCACCAACGGTGAGGATAAACCATGAAGCAAGACTCCTCATCTGACCCATCATTCCCATTATATACTATTCCTCCATTTTAGGTATTTAAAAACATTAAGGGTTCTAATTTAGAGACCAGCCGGGTTAAATGCAATCATTTTAGCGTTGATAATCTATAGTTCTTTAAGGAATTTGGAGGCATTTAGAGGAAAAAATCAGGGAATTTAGGAGCTGACAAAATATTTGTCATTTTCTCCGGTAACGGATCAGCAACTAAAATTCTTATCTTAATAAGATAATTTTAAGGAGATCAAGAAGAATTTCCTGATCAGCCATTCCTTATTCTTCTAATCAAAAAGTATGTATGAAAATCTCAAAACACTTCATAAAATAAATGTTGACTATTTTAGCAGTCTGCGGTCACCAGCTTTTTTATCATGTAATAACAAAGTCGATTCGGTTCTGAATTGTCCGATTAATTCCGATAATCTCAGGGTTAACTTGTTCAGATCATCTGTTGTGCTTGCTATTTGTTGAATACCTTTCGTGGATTCGTTAATTGCGTGATTCATACCCTCGATATTTTTGCTGATTTGTTCGGATGTTGATGACTGCTCCTCACTGGCAGCGGCTACAAGCATTATCTCACTTGTTACTTCATCAATACTATGAAGAATATGAGTAAAACTCTCGGCTACTTCGTTTGTCAGAACAAGCCCTTTGTTCACTGCCGAAATTGCGCCCTCAACCGACTGATCGGCATCCACAACATCTTTCTGAATTGCTTTTATTGTTTCAGCAATTTCCTTAGTTGCTTTGCTTGTTCGTTCGGCAAGTTTTCTTACTTCATCAGCAACAACGGCAAAACCCCGCCCTTGTTCTCCTGCCCGGGCAGCTTCAATGGCGGCATTCAGAGCAAGCAAATTTGTCTGGTCTGCAATATCATCAATAACCTGAGTGATTTCACCGATTTGACCGGTCTTGTTTGTTAAGCCTTTTATTATGTTGCCGGTACCAGAGGTTGACTGAACAATTTCATCCATCCCTTTTTTTGTATTATTGACTTTGTCAACACCCTTTACAGCTTGTTCTTTTGCCTCTTTTGAAGAATCGGCGGCGTTGCTGGCATTTCTTGCCGTTTCAATTATTGTTTTTGTCATTTGCTCAACGGCCGAAGATACCTCCTGACTTTGCATACTCTGTTCCTGCGAGCCGGAAGCCAGTTCTTCAGCGCTTGACGAAATCTCAGCGCTTGAGCTTGCCGTGGCTTCTACTGCGCGAGATACTTCATCGATTAATTTTCCGATTGAGTCACCAACATGATTAATGCTCTCTTTTATTTTCGAAAGATCACCTCTGTAATCGTTTTTTACCCGTGCTGTTAAATCTCCCGACGATATTATTTCAAGCACCGCAACTCCTTCCTGAATCGGCGTCACGATTGAATCCAAAGTATCATTAATTCCTTTTACCAGTTCACTGTAAACACCCTGGAATTTAGTAACATCTCCCCTGCGTCTTAATTGACCTTCTCTGCCGTTTTGGGTTAGTATTCCCACTTCTTTATTAAGTTCTGAAAGAGTCAGGATAATTTTTTCTAATGCGGGTGTTATTTCATCCTCATCGTTAATTTTTCCGAAGCTGATATTGAGATCACCCAGGGATATCTTTTTCATTATTTCGGTTTTTTGTTTTAGATTATCCGCCATAATATCCATTGCTCTTCCCATCTCGCCAATTTCTTCTTTGGTTTTCAGGTTCAGTCTTTCGCTCAGATTCCCTCTGGATAATTTTTCCATCATTTCTTTAGCTTTTAAAATCGGAACATCAATTGCTTTGGTGATTATCATACCAACAGCAATAAAAAGCGCGGTTGCAAGCACAAAAGTTAAAATCATTTCCAGAATTGTTTCGGCATAAACCGATTCCGCCTCTGCTCTTTCGATTTCGAAATATTTATCATTTACTTCAGTAAGCTGATTAATTACTTCCCGCGCGTTTTCAAACAGAGTCACATTTTCGTTGAGAGATAATTCAGTGAGTCCGAGTCTGGTGAGCGAATCGCTGACGGCAAATCTTTCAAAAAGATCTTTCGATGATTTTAACCATATCCCTCTTTTAGTTTCGTATTCATCAGCCAGGTCGAATTCCTCTTTATTTTCCAGAACAGTTTTATATCTTTCCCATCTTTCGTCTGCCTGTTCGATGTTCTCTTTATAATCTTCAACAAAGCCGTCAAATTTCGGCGTACCCGGAATTGTTAACAACATACTTCTTTCGGCAACTGTTGCCTGCTGCAGGTCTCTGTCAATTTGTAATAATAATTCATAAGACCTTAGTCTTATATCTGCAAAGTGATCAATATCAGATTTCAGGTCACTCATTCCCCAATAATTCATAATATTTATCGCCAGTAAAAGTAAAATGAGAACTGAAAAAGAGTAGAGAAATTTCTGAGCAAGCTTCAGGTTACTAAACCATTGTTTCATATTCAGACTCCTGTAAAAATTCAAAAACATCTTGTTTGCAATTCCCGCTTTATCCGATTCTCAAGAATGTCAATTTTTTATGAATCATTTTTTTAGTGTCAGGAAAGATGCAAATGACAACTCCCGCAAAATTTTTTTTTCACTAGCTTAATAACAATCCGGTACACTGAAATAATTCCCCAGGATAATCGAATTAGAATTTATGATCATAGTCTGTTAACATGCTATTTTAACGGGAATTGAATAATTTCATTCGCAAATTTTAGTCACATCTAATGTTTAGATAATCATTCACAAATAAGATTATCAATTACCTCACCACCAGAAATTGTTTAATTTGTTTTCCCTATCCGGATATAGTTTACATTGAAATAAATTCCTTTGAAGAATTCTTTTCCCCGGCAGCCAAAAGAACGAATTAGTTTTCCCGAACCATTTTTATTTGCATAAATCTTCGGTCTTCTTTAACTTGGCAATCGTATGTCAGTGAATAAAAAATGAGTTGAAATGATTTCTTTTGAACACACTTGGCTCCCGTTTATTTACCTTTATGGATTTGGAGGATTATTCTTCTTTACCGGAATGTATATCATAAAACGGAGCGGAGCTATCGATCTTAAAAAAAAGAAACACAGATTTTGGTATAAAACTCTCCTCTATGGATTTTTATACTTCATGTGCATTCACGCTATTTCAATTATCGCAGCATTATATTGGTAGAGTATGGAGACATTTCATAATATAGGGACAACAACTGACTGGATAGTAATGATAGTCTATTTCCTGGTTATCATGTTATTCGGCAGTTATTTCGGAAGATATAACAGAAGCACAAAAGATTTCTTTTTCGGAGGCAGAAGATTTGCCTGGTGGTTAATTGCTTTTTCAATAGTTGCTACCGGAGTTGGAAGCCATAGTTTTATAAAATATTCAGCTAAAGGATTTGAGCATGGTTTTTCTTCAACCATGACTTACATTAACGACTGGTTTTTTGTGCCGTTTTTCCTTTTTGGATGGTTACCGATAATTGTCTATACAAAAATTAGATCAATCCCTGAATATTTTGAAAAAAGATTCAGCCCTTCTGCAAGATTTCTGGCGACTGTTTTATTGTTGTTTTACATGATCGGATATATAGGCATCGGATTTTTAACATTGGGAAAAGCCGCTCAGCCCTTGTTACCAGAACATTTTACTTTTCTCGGAATTTCTTTTGATGTTACTCTAATGGGAATTGTAACCGTGATTGCAATCATCACGGGAATATATATTACCTTTGGGGGACAAACTGCCGTAATCTTCACAGACTTGCTTCAGGGTTTTATTTTACTCTTTGCCGGATTTATGCTCTTTGCCCTCGGTCTTGACTATGTCGGCGGATTCAAAGTCTTCTGGGATTTGTTACCCACCGAGTGGAAATTGCCGTTGGCTGATTTTAATAAACCGTCGAGTTTTAATTTCGTGGGAATTTTTTGGCAGGACGGAGTTGCCGGTTCAATCGGCTTTCTGTTCATGAACATGGGTTTAATCATGAGATTCATGGCAACCAGAAATGTTGATGAGGGTAGAAAAGCCGCGACTTTTAACATAATTGCCATGCTTCCACTATCCGCGATTGTTGTTGGAAATGCCGGCTGGATAGGTAAAGCATTAGCGATCAACGGCAGCATTCCTGAAAATACCGACCCCGATCAGATTTTTGTTGTCGTAGCGAATATAATTTCTCATCCCGGAGTTTTCGGGTTTATCATGGCGGCGCTGACAGCAGCGCTGATGTCAACTGTTGATACGCTAATCAACGCGACGGCGGCGATTTATATAAATGATGTTTACAGACCAATAAGAGAATTCCTGAAGAAAAAGGAAACATCGTTACGGGAAACCGACAAAAAAGAACTTAATGCAGCAAGATGGTCATCGGTTGTAATTACTATACTTGGCGTTTTAGCTGTTATCGCGCTCGACAGATTTCCAACCGTTTACGAGGCTCATGGATATTTTCACTCCACACTTACTCCCCCTCTGGTGGTTGCTATTTTCCTGGGGATTTTCTGGAGGAAATTTACTACCGCAGCGGTTTTGTCGACATTTATTATAGGCGTATCTCTGATGATGTTAGGTGCGGCTAATCCGGCAGTGCTGATTTCACCTTTCGACCATGGAATTGAGATGAGCCCTACTCATCCGTATTCATATATCAGGGCTTTGTATAATCTTGTTGCCTGCGGTCTTGCTGCTGTTCTTGTAACATACACTACTGCTCAACAAAAATATCTCGTGGAAGTAATTAAAAAGAGTCCTCATCATAAAGGTATATTCAGAGGATTTGTTTTTATATGCATTCTTATTTTCGTTTTAATTGCTGCTAATATTCCTCCGGTAGAAGTTTCACTGATTCTCAGCTTCCTGCTTTTGGTTTTGGTTGCGTTATCAGTGAATTATTTTGTTAAATACAATGGAGCAGAAAAACTTGAAGGATTGACTGTGTGGACAATTTCACGCGCTAAGGAAATGTTCAAAGGCGGAAAAATAAATGATGCTGAAGGCGAGGCTGTAAAAGTACATTGGAAAATTAAAGAAGGCGATGAAGATATCGTAAACTTTTCTTCAAATGATTTACATAAGATGAAAGCCGCGGCCGGTGATCTTGTTTACCTGTGTGATTCAAGAAAATATCTCGGAGGATTGAAATCTGTTCACTCTGTAATCGGTCAGCCGCATAATGAGGATGGTGTTGTCTACATAACCGGCGAACATCAAAAAAGCGGCGTGTTTATTGACGGTAAAATTCTTACCGCTGAAAAAGAAATGTAACAAAACCTGTTAAAGGTTTTCTACAAATATTTCTCTTTCAATTTTTCAGCTACAACAGGCGGTACAAATTCGCTGATATCTCCCTGAAACTGAGCAAGATTTCTGACAATTGTTGAATTGAGATAAGTATATTTTTCATTTGGCATTAGAAAAACAGTTCTAATATTTTCATCAAGTTTTCGGTTCATCAACGCCATTTGAAATTCATATTCAAAATCACTTATAGCTCTCAGCCCGCGGATTATTGCAACAGCGCCTACTTCTTTGGCATGGTCAACAACAAGCCCGTCAAACCAGTCTACGGTTATATTTGAAAATTCCTTCAAACTTTCTTTTAACATCCATACTCTCTCTTCGGTTGAAAACAGGCATGTTTTGGTAGGGTTTTTTGCCACAGTCACAACCATTTCATCAAAGAGATCCATGGTTCTGTTAATTATATCGATATGACCGTTTGTAACAGGATCAAATGTTCCGGGATATAAAACTCTTCTCATTTATTTTACACCAGTCTCGTTGTATAATATTATGCGTTGATTAAAATAGTAATTTATGCCAATTAAAAAAAATTATCGCCCTGTTAAGTTCTGAAGAAATTTTATTCGTTTGTAAACTGATAAAGAAGGCTGTCGCCGACTTTCTTAAACGCTTCCGTGCCGAATGTTTCCATATCTTTTTTCTCAGTCTGAACTGACCGTTCAATGATAAGAATTCCGCTGGAATTAAGATAATCTCTTTCAAGAATATTTTTAACTACATCGTGAATATCATCTTTGAAAAAAGGCGGGTCTGCCAGAATTAGATCATAAGAATCATGGTTGGAAATTTTCGTAAACTTAACGGCGTCCATTTTGAATATTCTGCACTCTTTACCGGCTTTTAGCAAATCGATATTTTGTTGCAGCACCTGAATGACAGGAAAATTTTTTTCCACAAAATGGATGGAATTCGCTCCCCGGCTCAGAGCTTCAAGCCCCAGAGCTCCTGATCCGGCATATATATCACACACACTGATATTCTCGAAATCAATAATATTATTCAGATAATTAAAGATCACCCCTTTTGTTTTATCTGTTGTGGGACGTGTAAATTTAGAACTGGGAACTTTAAGAATTCGTCCTTTATGATTTCCCGAAATTATTCTCATTATATCATTCTCAATGCCATTCCGGCGGCGGCGCTGAAGCAGTAATATTTGTCGATAAAAAAATGATTCTCATAAATGTGAGGCGAAACCTTAATTTTGTCCAGCGGATTATATCTGAAAAATGAGAGTTCTGTTTTTCTTTTTATCTTTTCCATGAAATCATCATCAGCTAAATCACCGCTCACATACCACTTTGTAATCGCACTAATGGCAACATCAATATTATTTAACTCCTCGAGAGTATTAAAAATCTCATTAACTAATTCAGATTTTTCTTTTATCCGTTTGATTCTGAAAAAGAACGGGGTTTTTTCATCGAGCAAAATCACGGAAAAATACTGATCGTCAACTAACAAGCTACAGACAATTTCTTTTTTTATTCCGATAGTATCGACAAGAATAAATGAGTTTGAGGCTACATGAATGTTATCAACATTTTTCAGGTAAAGATTATTTTGCAAACAAAAATTGTGTATTCCGTGAATTATTTTTTTGCTTACCGCAACAAGAATAACAGTATTGTTATTAACCAATCCCATTTTGTTTACTTCATGAAATCTGATAAGATACTCGTCCGGTGAACAGTTTGGAAATAACAGAGTGAATTCGTAATTCAGATAATCTGCCAGGTCTCTTTTCAGCAGAGTTGTTTCATAAGGAATTTGAGCAATCCTGAAAAAATTATGACTTAATGAAAAGGAAGCGTTTTTGCTTTGGAGTTTGTTATTGAAGGTAAGTGTGTTAAAGGATTTTTGGAGAATATTGATTAACTGAGATTCAGAAAGTTCATCTTCTATTATTTCTTCATGTTCAGTTTCGTCAACATTCTCCAAAAAAAAATTTTGTTTGTTATTTATTACTTCCACCAGCTGAAGTTTTTTTACAGTTAAATTAAATCCAGCATGATTAGTAAATAACGCCATCGATAAAATTATTCCCAGGAAGCTGTATGCTTCAAAGCTTCGGAATTTACATCACCTATCGAACCGTAACCATCAGGACATTCAATTTTATATAATTTACCGATTTGAATAAGAGTATCAACAGAGACTATTCTTCCGAATCTATTGATAACCGTATCAACGTCAACTGTAGTATCAACAGTTACGATAAACCGATTGAAATTTTTTGGTGAATGGAATAAAGAATCCCAAACCAACAAATCGTTGGTAAGAGTATCAAATGGATTTGTAGATCTATTAGTAACCGAATCCCATCCGGTAATTGCTTTCATAACAGAAGGATCAGATTGTAAAAATAAAATCAGACTATCAAGATTATCGGTAAAGCGACCATGTTTAGTCTCCCAAAGAATCTGAGCTTCTTTTAAATTCATCATTCTTAAGCGTGATTCAGTTTTCCAGTAATTTTCATTATTAATTATTTCATTTGGTTCGATAATCGCAACGTGAATTAACAAATAAGTCAAAGCGGCTATTATTACCATAAGCACTGCGTGAACGTACCATGATTCAGACTTTCTAACCATTATGCCTCCGGGTATTAAAATGGATTTTTTATTCTACAATAATATATTTTTCTAATTTTGTGAATTTCTTCTCACCGATACCTTTAACCTTCATCAGGTCTTTGATATCTTTGAATTTTCCTAACGAATTACGTAAATCTATTATCTTATCAGCGGTTTTTTCACCGATGCCTGGAAGAAGACTCAGTAATTTTTTATCGGCAGAATTTATATTTATACTTTTTTCCGATAAAATCTGCTCAACATTTGAATCGGATTCTTTTTTATCAGCCGTAAAATCTAAAAGTTCTGGTTCAGAATCAACACTTTTTTCAGTCAATTTTTTATCATTTCTTGTGAATTCATAAAAAAGTGAGTCTTGTTCAGCATAATTAAACGTGCTAATTGTAAAATCTTCTCCGCTATTCTTTAAATAGATACCGATTATTCCCACTAATAAAATCGCAAGAAGAAACAGAACTACCTTCAGTTCAATTTCGGTGAACCCTGCTTTTCTACTTATTTTTTCAACCAGTTTTATGTTTTTTCTCGAAGAAATTACACTTTAACGCAATGAAACAATCAGCACTAACTTACTTTAATATTAGGTTGATCCTGTAATTCTTTCAAAAGTTCGCGTTCTCTGGCGTTAACATATTTTGGAATCTTAAGATTTATTCGCACTAATTGATCACCGGCGCCGTGTTGGTTCAAATGCTGAATTCCCTTGTCGCGCATTTTTAAGAATTTTCCCGGTTGAGCGCCCGGTTCAATTTTCAATTTTGCGCGCCCGTTGAGTGTTGGCACTTCAACTTCAGTACCGAGAATTGCCTCACTTATGCTGAGTGTGAGATCATAAATAATGTTATCGCCGTCTCTCACAAAAAACTCGTGAGGTATTTCCTGAAAAATTACGATGATGTCACCCGGTTGCCCGCCCTGACCGCCCGCGTTTCCTTCGCCTCTGAGCGTCATGTAACTATTATCTGAAACGCCTGCCGGAACATTTATTTTTATTGTTGCATCTTCGTGAATTCTGCCTTCACCTTTGCAGGTTTTACACTTCTCTGAAATTACTTTTCCTGTTCCGTTACAATTGTTGCATGCAGCAATATTTACAAATTGCCCAAAAAGTGAACGCGAAACCTGGCGCACTTCACCCGAACCGTTGCATACCGAACAGGTATTGTAAGCAGAATTGTCTTTCGCGCCTGTACCGTTGCACGTCGTACATTTCTTATGTTTCTTTATTTTTAATTTTTTAGTTGTCCCGGAGGCGATTTCTTCAAGAGTTAATTTAAGCGTCACTTTCAGATCACTGCCAGGAATGCCGGCGCTTCTTCTTCGTGTACGCTGTTGAGATCCGCCACCGCCGAAAAAGTCATCGAAAATAGATCCGCCGCCGCCGAATGAACCGCCGAATATATCTGAGAAATGACTAAATATATCATTGACATCCGAAAAACCATGAAAATCCTGCCCGCCCTTCAGTCCGGAATGTCCAAATTTATCATACTTACTTCTTTTTTGAGAATCACCTAAAACTTCATAAGCTTCAGTTGCTTCTTTAAATTTCTCTTCAGCATTTTTATCATCTGGATTTCTGTCGGGATGATATTGCATAGCAAGTTTTCTGTAAGCTTTTTTAATTTCATCATCTGAGGCATTTTTCCCTATACCGAGTATTTCATAATAATCACGTTTCGACATTTTTATTCCTGACTGATTTCTTTTTCGTTTTGATCCGACGATTCTTTTACGTCATCATCTTTGGTTTGTGCCGCGGCGCTAACAATTACTTTGGCATGTTTTATAACTTTATCTTTGTAAAGATATCCGTTATCGAATACATTTATTACGGTATCCGGTGGATACTCATTAGTTTCCTGTCTCATCAGCGCTTCATGATAATTAAAATCAAATTCCTTTCCTTTGGCATCTATTCTTTTTACCCCATGACTCTCAAGTATCTTACCGAATTTCTCGAAAACCATTTTTAGTCCCTTTATCAGCGAGTCTTTATTTTCATCATTAACATGGCTGAGAGACCGTTCAAGATCATCATAAATGGGAAGTATATCAACAATAAAATGTTCCGCAGCAAATTTTATGAGAGTAATCTGTTCGTTTTCTGTTCTGCGTTTATAATTTTCAAACTCGGCTATTCTTCTTAAAAGTCTGTCGTGTAATTCTTTTTTTTCGTTTTCAAGAACTTCAATCTTTTTTAATAACTCATCATTCACTGGTTGAGCTGCTTCCGTCTCAATCTTCACCGAGGTATCGTCACTAACCTCACTTTTACCAGTTTGTTCATTATCCGGCATCTCTTCCTGTATTTTATCTTCCTGTTTTTTCACTTTTTTTTCCTTCATATTTTCTTGCACCTTCTTATAATTTCGGTTTTATGATTGAATACTTTTTAATCCGTTTGAAAGTTGTTCAGCTACATATACCACTGTAGCAATCATTTTTGAGTACTCCATTCTTTTAGGTCCCATTATTCCAACTGTACCGGTGGCCTCTCCAAATGAATATTCCTTGGTGATCATACTGTAATCCGATAATTTTGTTTCATTGTTTTCTTCACCTATTGTGATAGTAACATTATCACCGACTGATTTAATCTTATCCATAATATGAATGATAATATCTTTCTCTTCAATAAGCTCAATAATACCTTTCAGTTTATCCTGTCCTTCAAATTCCGGTTGTTTTAAAATGTTTTTCGCGCCCGTAATTATTGACTGATCCGTCTGGGGAGAATCCCTGAAAATTTTATCAACAGAATCGATGAACACACGGATGATGGGTTTGAACTGAGATTTATCAAAATTCTGCAGCCTGTCTTTAAGTGTTGAACGAATTTCTTTGAATTTCAATCCGGCTAACCGTTCATTAAGAAGCTGCTGTACTGAGACAATATTTTCTCCTGAAACTTCTGACTCAACTTCGAGAGTGATAGTTTTAACCAATCCGGATTTTATACTCACAACCACAAGAATTCTTTTTGATGAAAGCTGAACAATTTGGATATTTTTCAAAACTGAGTTTTCAAGTTTGGGATATGTGACACAAGCCAACTGATTTGTTAATTCACTTAGCAAGGAAGCGGTGATTTTTAACAATTCATTTGTCTCCATCTGAAAAGAACTTAGTTCCGCGTCAATCAGATTTTTTTGATGTTCAAGAATCTTAGGCGGATCCATTAACGAATCAACATAAAACCTGTAACCTTTATCTGTAGGTAGTCTGCCTGCGGAAGTATGAGGATGATTTAAAAATCCTGACTCTTCAAGATCAGACATAATATTTCTGATTGTGGCTGGCGAAAGCCCAAGTTTATATTTTTTAGCAATATTTCTCGATCCCACCGGATTTGCCGTAAGAATGAATTGATGGATCACATATCGTAGTATGGCTTTTTCTCTTTCATTTAATATGTATTCATCCATAAAACTTTTCTTTGTCCAATTCTTTCTTAATCTAAACGCTAAAAATATTAAAATTTTCGCTCATTTCACTAAATTAGATGCGCAATATGAATCATCGCTCCGAAATTCGGGAAGATTCTACAAAAATAAATCCATATCAGTTTCACTTTATCATCATTAAGCGTATTTTTGTGCAACCAAATTTAATGAGGAAAAATGGAATCCACTTACAAAGCCTCAGGCGTTGATATTAAAGCCGGCGAAGAAACGGTTGATAAAATTAAGGAATTAGTGAAAAGCACCTTTAATAAAAATGTTTTATCAGGAATTGGTCATTTTGGCGCATTTTATGAAATAGATACCAAGAAATATAAACAACCCGTCCTCGTTTCAAGCGTTGACGGCGTGGGCACAAAACTTAAAGTTGCTTTCATGATGAACAAACATGAGACCGTCGGACAGGATTTGGTAAATCATTGCGTAAATGACATTGCCGTTTGCGGAGCCGATCCTTTGTATTTTATGGATTATATGGCCTTCGGAAAACTTTTCCCTGAAAAAGCAGCCGACATTATAAAAGGATTTGCTATTGCCTGTAAAGAAAATAATGTTGCTCTTATCGGCGGCGAAACAGCCGAAATGCCCGGTCTTTATGCCGAAAACGATTATGATCTCTCCGGTACTATTGTCGGAATAGTTGAAAAAGAAAATATTATTAACGGGGCTGATGTTACTAAAGGCGATGTATTAATTGGTTTCAAATCAACCGGTCTTCATACGAATGGTTATTCTCTCGGGCGTAAAGTCCTCTTCGAGAAATATAATTCCAACGACAAACATTCGCTTCTTTCCGGAACGATTGGCGAAGAGCTGCTCAAAGTGCACAAATCATATCTGCCCGTGATAAAAGAACTAAAAAATAAATTCAGGATAAAAGCCTTCTCGCATATTACCGGAGGAGGAATTATCGGCAACACAAGCAGAGTTGTTCCTAAAGGATTCGAAATTTCCATGGATTGGAAAGCATGGAATATGCTTCCGATTTTCCAGGTGATTCAGGAAACAGGAAATATTACAGATGAAGAAATGCGTCACGTGTTTAATCTGGGTATAGGTTTAATCGCCATTGTTTCGAAAACTGATGTTGATAAAGTATTAGCAGCAACGAGCAAAATTAATGAAGAAGCAATTATTGTTGGTGAAATAAAATAGAAACCTTCGCATAATGAAACTTCTGAAGATTATTTTATCACTTATTTTTTCCGCCACATTCTTTTTTTCCTGTGACGATGGAATTGCTCCGCGACCAATTACTATTGACCCCGGGTTCAGAGGAACAATAACTTTTATGGGAGAATGGCCTGACAGCGTTCAGCGTACTCATATAGTTATGTTTAAAAATCCACTAAACCAACCCGGCGATTTTCATATTTCAAACATTCGTTACATCGGAAGCGAAATACCTTACGGCGCTCAATCCTTTGAATACACAAGTGAGGATAATTATCTGGATGGCAAATTCGAACCGGGTGAATATGCTTATCTGGCGGTTGCTCAATCTAAAACTTCTATACTCTCGCTTAACCGGGATGATTGGTACATAATCGGAGTTTATACAAATAACCAGGAGCAAAATCCGATTACATTAACATTACACTCCGGGACAATCATCAGCGATATTAATATCACCTGCGATTTTAACAATCCGCCTCCTCAACCGCCGTCTGTGAATTAATTACTCGCGATTGCTTTCCGTGTTAATTTCTTACTTCCACATTAATTCCTTAAATTTGCACTTATTCACAAAAAAAGAATTTAATCATGTTTATTGATACCCATACTCATCTATTCCTACCAAATTATAACGGTGAAGTCGGCGAGGTAATCCAAAGAGCCAAAGATTCAGGTGTTGATTATATGATCGTTCCGGCAACAAATCTGGCAACAGCAGCAGAAGCAATTAAACTTGCAGAAAAATATAATTTTATTTATGCGGCTGTAGGCGTTCATCCTCACGATACCCAGGAATGGAACGATGACTTACTGCTTCTTATTGATGAGCTTGCTAAACATAATAAAGTCGTAGCAATCGGAGAAATCGGATTGGATTATTATTATGATTTCTCACCGCGTGAAAAACAAATCCATGCTTTCGAAAAACAGATTGAACTTGCGTTGAATAATAATTTACCTGTGATAATTCACAACAGAGAAGCCGACGACGACACCATTGAAATTATTCGCAGGTATAAAAACGCCGGTTTGCGGGCCCAGTTCCATTGCTACGCGGGAGGAATAAATGAAGCGCGGGAATTAATTGAGATGGGACATTTTATTTCCTTTACAGGTAACATCACATATACTAAAGCTGATGATCTGAGAAAAGTGCTCAGCCGCGTTGACATTGAAAATTTATTACTGGAAACCGACTCACCTTTTATGACTCCTAAACCTCATCGCGGTAAACGAAACGAACCGGCTTATATTTCACTTGTCGCGGAAAAAATTGCCGAAGTACATAATCTTTCAGTTGAGGATGTTGCCAGGACTACCACACACAATGCATTTAAGTTATTCGGTATAGGAAATAAACCAACGGTAAGTTATACTTATCAGATAGGTAATTCCCTCTATATTAATGTGACCAATCGGTGTAACGCCGACTGTGTTTTTTGCGACCGTAAAGGCGCTGCTATGATAAAAGGATATAATCTAAAAATGCAAAAATCCGAAGAGCCGCCCGCAAATGTATATATTGAACAAATCGGCGATCCTAGAAAATATGACGAAATTGTTTTTTGCGGATACGGCGAACCTACAATAAGATTCGATGTTGTTAAAGAAATTGCTAAGTATGTTAAAGACAACGGCGGCAAAACAAGAATTAACACTGACGGGCATGGTAACTTTATAAATAAACATGATATCACTCCCGAACTTAAAAATCTTATTGACACTGTATCAATAAGTCTTAACTCTGTTGATCCTGAACAGTACGCGCAATTAATGAGAGTGGATAAATCAATGCATGCCGAGATGCTCGACTTCGCCAAAAAAGCGAAAAGATATACTCATGTTGTAATGTCGATTGTAGGACTCAATGAGGTCGATTCTGAAAAAGCGAAAAAATTTGTCACGGAAGAATTAGGTGTGGATTTCAGAGAACGAGAATATTTTTAGGTGAGAAATATTCCCATGAAAAAATATTTTTCGTTCATATTTATAGTTCTTCCGCTCTTTTTATCAGCCCAGAAAAATTCGTCAACTTTTGAAAAAAGTCTTGAGGAAATTCTCGCCGATAATTTTTTTACATCAACAATCCCTTCAATCGAAATCTATAATTCTACTGCGGATAAATTAATTTACAGTAAAAACTCGAAACTGCTTCTCAGACCCGCATCGAATCAAAAAATTATCACTTCACTTGCAGCATTATATTTCCTTGATTCGGACTACACATTTAAGACAAGCCTTTATTACCATGGAAATGTGATTGATTCCACGTTGTCCGGGGATATTTTTATTGTTGGCGGGGCTGACCCTGAATTTACTTCACGTGATATGGATTTTATAATCACCAAGATACAAGAAGCCGGGATAAAAAATATAGACGGAAATCTCTACGGAGATATTTCAATGTTTGACAGCGTTTACTGGGGAGAAGGCTGGATGTGGGATGATAACCCAAACTCATTTTCACCTTACCTTTCTCCGCTCATTGTCGATAAGTCAAACTATAAAATAAAATATGCCCCGGGCGAGATCGGTTCACCGGCTGTAATTGAAGTTCAACCTTACTCAAATTATCCGAAGATCATTAATACATCCATCACTGTTGAATCCGGTAAATCTGATTTTACTATTACCCGCGACTGGTTAAATTCCAACGATAACATAATTGTAAAAGGTGCTTTACCTGATAAGTCCGGACAAGATTCTCTCCTTCTGAATATCTCAAAACCATATATGTTTTTTCTTAATGTTCTGAAAGAAAAAATTACCAATTCGGGAATCGGTTTTAAGGGCAGTATTGATACGCTTGTGCTGCATCCGGATGCATCTCATCTATATACTTTTCATCAGCCGGTTGACACAGTTTTATTTTACATGAACAAGGACAGCGATAACTTAAACGCTGAAATGGTTCTGCGTGCCCTGGCGAATAAATATTCCGGAAAACGATGCAGCGCCCGTGACGGAATAAAACTTATCGATTCACTTCTGATCATGACTGGATTAAATCCGAAAGATTATCGCATGGTTGACGGCTCAGGTTTATCATTCTATAATCTTGTCTCAACAGAAATGATAATAAAATTAATGAAACACACGCAAAAGTATCATCCCGATTTATTCAGCCGCTTTATCTCAACACTTCCTCTCGGAGGAGTTGACGGCACTTTAAAAAGAAGATTTTCAGGCGGAGGATGTTTCAATAATATAAGAGCAAAAACGGGCACTATCAGCGGAACAAGTAGTCTTTCCGGTATTATTAAGTCGAAAAAAGGCGATGAAATTCTTTTTTCAATATTCTTACAGAACTATGTTGGATCTGCCCGTTATGCAAGAAGAATAATTGATAAGATATGTAACATCATATATGATCAACTTTAAGGCGGCAAAAAATGAAAAATTATCTGGAATTCAGAATTGAAGCTAATCCGTTTAATGTAGATATATTGAGCAGCGTAATCTGGGAGTTGGATATCACCGGAATTAATGAGTTCGACGACTACTTATTGGTTTTTGCAAATGCAGACGGGAAAACAAAAACTTCAGCAATCGAGCTTCAGCTTGAAAAGCTAAAACAAAACAACCTGGTGGAAACATATTCTGTTAGCGAACAAATAATTGAGGAACAGAACTGGAATGAAGAATGGGAAAAAAAGATAAACGTAATTGAAGTATCTGACAGAATAGTTATAAAACCCTCATTCAAAGAATATCTTGCTAAACCCGGACAATTAATTCTGCACATTGATCCTAAAATGTCTTTCGGCACCGGTGAACATGAAACAACAAAATTAATGTTAAAGATGACTGAAAAACATACGACTCCCGGAACTAAGGTAATTGATGTTGGAACAGGAACAGGAGTTCTGGGAATATGCGCCGCTAAACTTGGTGCGGAAAAAGTACTGGCTATTGACAATGACGAATGGTGCCTTCTTAATGGAAAAGAGAATGTTGGCAGAAACGATGTTGAAAAAATTGTAGAAGTGAGATTATGCGAAATTCACGAGGTGAAAGAAAACGATTTTGACATGCTGCTTGCAAACATCAATCGCAACATTCTACTTGATATTTCTGATGAAGTAGTAACTCGAGTTAAAGTAGGCGGAAAAATAATTCTTTCGGGTCTGCTTGATTCAGATGAAGAAATAATAAAAGAGAGCTACCTTCGTCATAATCTAAAATTTTTGAAAAAAGAACAAATGAACGAGTGGGTAGCTCTTGTTTTTATGAAACTATAGAATTATACGAGTCTTGACAATAAACGGGCAAGATTTATTTGTTCTTCCTCGGTTAATACGGAAATAATCTCCGTCATGTTTGTAACGTATTGAGGAAAAAGTCCTTCCATTTTTTCGCGGCCTTTATCTGTTAATTCCGCATTAATAATTCTTCTGTCTTCTTTTGAAGGAACTCTTCTTACAAGATCTTCTTTTTCAAGGTTATCAACAACACAAGTTATATTTGCTCCTGTCACCATTAATTCTTCACTTATCCTCTTTAACGGCATCGGACCGGAATTTTTTAATACTTCCAGTACATGAAACTGCGGTGCAGTCAAATGATGTTGAGAAACTTGTTTCACATGAGCTTTACGAACAGTGTCGTGAGCTTTAATTAGTTTGTTCCAAAGATCAAGAGCTATTTCTGATTTTTGTTCTGACATGGTCACCTCAACTATTTTATTAATGAATCGGTATGATTACCTATTGTTTAATTTTATCTTACAATATAACTGCAAAACTAACGAATTGTAAATAGCTAAATTCAATTAAATCATCAGTCCCGGATATGAAGAAATAAAATATTAAAGTCAAATGATTGCTCAACAATTCAAGTTATGAAGCGCATTTACGAAAAAATTGTAGCTGATTACAGCTAAACAATTTTTCCTGTTAAGGAAAATATTGCACAGCATAAATTCATTACTGTTTCATGCAAACCATTATAAACACCGATTACAGTATATTTTCACAATTTTTTCATCGGCTGGAATCAATCCTGAACTTACTTTGGAATATAATCCTATTTTATTAAAACTTGCAAGTTATTTGTTCTGCTTTTCCAAAATAGGGTATTATTGGATTCATTTTTCGGTGAAATTACGTAGCAGTATTTTATCATTTTTCACTCAAATAAAATCACTGAATGATGGTCAAATTACCATTTGTGGTTATTTCAATGACCAAAAATAAATCATTTCAAATCTTGGTAATTGACAGTAATCATGCGCATTCCGAAATCGGTATTTAATTGTACTTGTAGTTGTAATCCTAAAAAAATTTATGAACTTTTTTCACAATAAATATGATTATATTTATTCTTCAGATAAACGTTATAAATTGTTGATGATAACTGAAAAATTTACAGAGTTTACTCAGAACATTAAACAAAATGGTTTAACCAGTATTGGTAGTTTCGTATATAAATTAAAGGATATTCGTTTTCATTGTCTGCTTCAGAAAATTCATGATGAAAATAAAGATTACCTGTTTTTTGAAAAACCTACTCATAAAACGAAAATACTCGCCTGGGATCCGATAGCCAGCGTTACTCATACCGGAATTAATAGAATTGCCCTTACTGAAAAAGATATCAGCAAGTTATCAAATGACTTTCACTCGAACTGGAATGAATTTCCATCAGTGTCTTTCCCTTTGTTTCTGGGTGGAATTAAATTTCATCCGGATAATATTATTGATCATGATTTTATCTGGAAAGATTTTAATGATTCCGAATGGTTTATACCCGCCCATCTTCTTTACACAGAAGATGAATCTCATTATTTGATATATAATTTTCTGTTGGGCAATAGTGACCAAAAAGAAATTTTGGAAGGTTTTGTAAATACAATAGACTTCTGTTTTTCTATCCCTGAGAATATTGATAATCCCCGGATAGTATCTGTAAATCAAGCGGAAGAAAACGACGAGGATTACAGAAAGTGGGAATTAAACGTTAATAAAGCGCTCAAAATTATCACAGAAGAAGACGCTGAAAAAATAGTACTTTCCCGACGAGTTAAACATGAGTTATCAGACGAACCAAGAATCTCGCTTATTCTTAAACAATTGAGCGAGAAATATCCAAGTTGCCATACTTTCGCTTTCAGAAAAAGCGAATCGGTTTTTTTCGGAGCCAGTCCTGAAAGATTGGCAAGTATTTCAAATGGATGGATAGAAGCTGATGCGCTTGCCGGATCAAGTCCGCGAGGACAAAATGAAAAAGAAGATTTACTCCTTGCAGAAAGATTATTATCCAGCGAAAAAAATATAAATGAGCAAAAAGCAGTCGTTGATTTCATCGCCGGCTCCTTCCGTAATTTCACTGATGAGATCAATTACCCGGAAACTCCCGAAATCAAGAAGCTTCCGAATATTCAACATCTTTGGACTCCTATCAGAGCAAAACTAAGCAAAAGCGGATCAGTCTTTTCACTATTAAAAGATATCCATCCCACACCTGCAATATGCGGCGTACCGTGGTCTAAAGCATTATCTTTTATAAACGATTCCGAACCGCATAACAGAGGTTTATACGCCGGGATAATCGGATGGTTTAATTTTGATAACGAAGGCGAATTTGTTGTTGCTCTGAGATCGGGATTACTTAAAAAGAAAACAATCTATGCTTTCGCCGGATGTGGCATCGTGATGGGTTCCGATCCTAAATTAGAATATGAAGAAAGTGAATTAAAACTTCAACCTATATTATCCCTCTTTCGTAATGGAAAAAAAGATAAATCGTAATGTGTTTTGGTCAGAGATATTTTTCAGACAACTTAAAAATTATGGTTTGAAAAATGTTGTTGTATGCCCCGGTTCAAGAAACTCCTCATTAGTATTCGGCTTGCACAAAATAAAACAAATTAAAAAATATAATCTTGTTGATGAAAGATCTGCCGGATTTTTCGCTCTCGGTTTAGTTAAAAAAACCAACACTCCGGTAGCTGTAGTTACGACTTCGGGAACGGCAGTCGCTGAACTTTACCCCGCTGTTATTGAAGCTTATCAATCACGGCTACCTTTGATAGTTTGTACTGCCGACCGACCTCCGGAATTACATAACTGCGGAGCAAATCAGACAATCAATCAGGAAAATATTTTCCAAAATCATATTCGTTATTCACTTAACCTGAATGCTCCCGATATTCAGCCTAAAAGTATAAACAACTTTATCAACTCAATCAGGAAAGCGATATCAGCAACAATGAAAGATAATCCTGGTCCCGTACACATTAATCTTCCGTTTCGCAAACCTTTTGAGCCTTCTGCGAAAACAGATAAAATAAACAGCGAGTATTACAATAAAGTGTTGCGAACAAAACTGCCGCTGAATTTATCGACGGGAAAAGTCACCCCAAAACCGGATAAATACGTTCTCAAAAATATTCTTACGGCGAATAAAGGATTAATATTGTTCAATGAGAAAAATCCTTCAGGCGAATTGTTGGAAGTAGTGGACAAAATTTCGAAGAAAATAAATTTTCCTGTCATTGATGACGGAACAAGCGGTTACAGATTTCGCTTTTCTGATTCCGGCGTTATAACAAACGGCTCTTCTCTGCTTCGCAAAAGACTTCTGGAAATTATTCCCGATCCGGAAATAATTCTTCAATTCGGTGAAGCTCCCATTTCAAATTCAATGCTGGAATTTTTTGAAAAATCACAGGCGGTAAAATTTTTAACCAACATGAGCGGAGATATCAAAGATCCTTCAAGAACATTTACAAAAATACTGAAACTTAACCCGGTTGAATTTTGCAGACAAATCTACGCTCAATCCTACTCCTTGAAAAGAAACAAGGAATACTTTCATCTGATAAAAAGATTAAACGACGATACGGAAAAAATCAAAAAGCACTTTCTAGAGAAGTGCAGGATTAGTTTTGAAGGAAAAATAATTCATGAAATTATCGATTTGATTCCTTCGGGAAGTAATTTATTTGTTTCCAACAGTATGCCGGTTCGCGATCTTGATACATTTTCGGGTGCAAACAATAAAAAAATTAATGTTTTTACGAACCGTGGTGCAAGCGGAATTGACGGAATTATTTCAACAGCTTTAGGAATAGCATCTTCTTCAAAAAACCGGACAATACTTGTTACAGGCGATTTGGCATTTTATCATGACTTAAACGGATTACTTGCTTCGTTGAAATATAAAATTCCCCTGACTATTGTTCTCATAAATAATAACGGAGGAGGAATTTTCGACATGCTTCCGGTGTCAAATCACAAGGAGGTTTTTGATACAAATTTTAAAACTCCCACAAATCTGAATTTCAGACATTTCACAGAAGGTTACGGCGGCACTTTTCATGAAATAAATTCAGAGATGGAATTTCATAAAAACTTTAAAATGTCATTAAAGAAAAATTCTCTAACGGTTCTCGAAATTAAAACAAACTCAAAAGAATCCACGAATCTTAGGAAAAAATATCTTAATTTGGTTAACGAACAATTGAAATTGGCATATGAAAATAAGTTATAAAGATATCCGGCTTAATCTGCTTACTACAGATAAGGAAAATTCTTCTCAGAAAATTCTAGTTGTTTTTTTGCATGGATTTCTCGGACAGGCTGATGACTGGAATTTCATGATGAAAATATCCGATGAAATGTTTTATCCGGTTGCGCCTGACATTCTCGGTCATGGAATTTCCGACTCTCCCGATAACCCTGATTATTATACAGAAGAATCACTTGTGGAACAGCTTCATACAATAATTCAGTCATTGGGAAACAGCAAAGTGATTTTGTGCGGTTATTCCATGGGAGGCAGATTAGCTTTATGTTATGCCGTCAGATTTCCTGAAAATGTTCTTGGATTAATTCTTGAAAGTTCAACTCCCGGAATTATTGAAAATGATCTGAGAAAAAAAAGAATTAGAGACGACGAACAGCTTGCCCAAAAAATAGAAACTCAGGGAATTGAATCTTTTATTGACTACTGGATGAATCTCACTTTATTTGAAACGCTTAAAAGAAAAACAGGTGAAGAGATTGTTAAAATTATAACTCAGCGAAAAAGGAACAATCCCATAGGAATTAAAAATCTTCTGCGAGGTTTCGGAACAGGCAGAATGACAAATCACTGGATAAATGTCGAAAGATTAACTATGAAAACCTTGCTCATAACGGGTGATCTGGATGAAAAATTTTCTTACTTAAATTCACTTCTTACGAGATTATTACCAGATTCAAATCAGGTTGTATTCAAAGATTGCGGTCATAATGTTCACACTGAAAACCCGGAAGAGTTTTTTGATTTGGTGCAATCATTCTTAAGAACTTTTAACAGATAAAATTGTTTAGAGAAAAAAGAGTGAATGATGAACTATAACTGGAAAAAAGCTAAAGATTATCAGGATATTATTTACGAAAAAATGGATGGCATTGCCAAAATCTCCATCAATCGTCCCGAGGTTAGAAATGCCTTTCGTCCGGAAACTGTTTTGGAAATGTTTGAAGCTCTTTCAGATGCCCGCGAAGATTCGTCAATTGGAGTTGTATTATTAACAGGTCGTGGTCCTTCTAAAGACGGAAAATATGCTTTCTGTTCCGGTGGCGACCAGAAAATACGCGGCGATAAAGGTTATGTTGGAAAAGACGGAGTTGCCCGATTGAACATTCTGGATGTCCAAAAAATAATTCGCAGTATGCCCAAACCTGTCATAGCTCTTGTTGCCGGGTACGCGATTGGCGGCGGACATGTTCTTCATGTAGTGTGCGACTTAACAATCGCTGCTGATAATGCCGTCTTTGGTCAAACCGGTCCGAAAGTTGGCAGTTTCGACGGCGGTTTCGGTTCGAGTTATCTTGCCCGCATCGTCGGACAGAAAAAAGCGCGTGAGATATGGTATCTCTGCAGACAATATAATGCTGACGAAGCAAAAGAAATGGGACTTGTAAACAAAGTTGTGCCAATCGATCAGCTTGAAGATGAAGGGGTTAAATGGGCTAAAGAAATTCTTGAGCATAGCCCTTTGGCAATCCGTTTATTAAAATCGGCATTTAATGCAGAACTGGACGGACAGGTCGGTATTCAGGAACTTGCCGGCAATGCAACTCTTCTTTATTATATGAGTGAAGAAGCGCAGGAAGGTAAAAACGCTTACGTTGAAAAGAGAAAACCGGATTTTAAAAAATTCCCAAGAGTGCCTTAAACATGATTGATGAATCAGTTCATAACATTTCAAAATTTGAAAGATGGATTCTCGCCAGCAGACCCAAAACTCTTCTCGCCGCTTTTGTTCCAGTAATTATCGGGTCAGCAATTGCATATCACGACGGAATGTTTAAACCGATCTCATCGGTAATCGCTCTCATCTGCGCTATACTTATTCAGGTAGGAACCAATTTCACCAATGATTTATTCGATTATTTATCCGGAAAGGATACGCATATCCGGCTCGGTCCGACGAGAGTTCTCGCTTCAGGATTAATTACTGTAAACGAAATGAAGCTGGGAATTTTTTTAACATTCCTCATAACATTTCTTATAGGTTTATATCTTGTTTTTACAGCAGGATGGATAGTTCTGTTGATTGGTATCCTGTCAATTATTGCCGGAATTGGTTACACGGCCGGTCCATATCCTTTAGCATACAACGGACTCGGAGATATTTTCGTTTTTGTTTTTTTCGGAATAATCGGAACCGTTGGAACTTATTATGTGCAAACTCTCGAAGTCACAGCATTTGTTTTCTGGGCTTCAATCCCGGTTGGTTCATTGATAACTAACATACTCGTGATAAATAATTATCGCGACATTGACGAAGACAAATCGAACGGAAAAAATACATTAGCCGTAAAACTCGGCGAACGGTTTACTCAGATGCAATACATCGTTTTTATGGTTTTATCTTACGCAGTTCTCATAATTGTATATATCACATTTAAACAAACCATTTGGGTATTTCTTCCATTACTCACGCTCCCTCTTTCACTTCGGCTCATTAAAATGATATTCACGCTGAAGGGAAAAGACTTAAACAAAACACTCGAGCTAACTGCAAAATTATCAGCGATTTACGGAATACTTTTTGCGCTGGGAATTATTTTATGAAAATTACCGGGATTTCATTCTCCAGGTATAATTATAATTTCAAAACACCGATTAAAACAGCGCGGGAAATAATCACTAACCGCGAGGGATTCATCGTTAAATTTTTAACTGATACCGGATTAATTACGTTTGGTGAATCTGCGCCATTACCGAATTTCGGTACTGAGTATTACTTCGAAGCCGAAAATTCCATAAAGAAAGGAATCGGGTATTTTTCGGGAATCGATGTTCCTGAAAGTATCTTTTCAATTCCTTCGCTGCTTGATAAAGCCGATCTCACAAACACCGCTAGAGCTGCTTTTGAGCAATGCTTTTTGGAATTATATATTGCCGACAGATCGCCGCAATTGTCATCGATAAACATTTCCGAAGATATGAATATAACTACTAACGCTCTTCTGCAGATAAGCGATGACGAATCTACTTTGAAGAATGTTATTGAATTAGTCAATCGCGGTTTTACAACCATAAAAATCAAATTCGGTTTTCAGGATTTTAATGACGATATCCGGATTATTGCATCAATCAGAAAACAATTTCCCGAACTTAAAATCCGTCTTGATTTGAACGGATCATGGTTAAGACCTGAAGCGGTTGACAATATAATCAGACTGGCGGAATTCGACATCGAATATATTGAGCAGCCAGTTGATGATCTCAATGACTTAATTTTATTATCGGTAATGTCTCCTGTTCCCATTGCAATTGATGAATCGCTAACAAACCTTAATCTGGCGAAGAAATTTTTCCGAAACAGAAATGAAGGTTACTTTATTCTAAAACCAATGAAACTGGGCGGCTTTTTTAATACAAAAAAAATTTTCGATTTCGCATCTCAAAGCAAAACAAAATGCATTTTCTCTTCTTCGTTCGAAACAAACATCGGAAGACGGATGCTTGTGTTAACCGCAGCAATGGCATCAGGTGATTTAGCTCATGGACTGGCAACAGCAGATTTTTTAGCAGCCGACAACACAACGGATATTTTCACTCTGAATAAAAATAAAATACATTTTTCACTGGAAAAATATTCGGCATTTCTGAGGCAACAAATTCAATGATACAGATAGACACATCTGTTAACTGGTTGATCGGGCAAGCTAAAACCAATGGAAAGAAAATATTCCTTAAGAGCAGCCATTCCGGATCATTCACTTTCGAACAGACATTTAAGGAAGTCATTAAGTATCAACAATACTTTTCCACTAATGGAGTAAATAAAAATGATAAAGCAGCAATAATTGTTGAAGCCGGTTTCGAATTTATTTTCAGCACTCTTGCTTTATGGAACCTTGGCGCAATTCCAGTACCGATAAACATGTTATGGAAGGAACATCAGATTTATGATATTCTGAACCTCTACAAAATCAAACATATAATCGCGGACGATAATTTTTCATCATCAACGGACGGACAGAATTTAATTCCTATAAAATCAGAAAATATTCCTGAATTAATTTCTTCCGATAAAGTATCTATTGAAGATTTTGAATTAAAAAACTTATCATTAATTCTCTTCACTTCAGGTTCAACTGATAAACCGAAAGGTGTGGTTTTCACTTTTGAAAATTTGCTTCAAAGTTTTGTGAATGTTGATTCATTTGTTAAGCATAATGAACATGACGTGTGGCTGGCTAGCATTCCGTTTTACCACATCGGCGGTTTCTCAATTATAACGCGGAGTCTGATTTCCGGATGCGAGATATACTTACCTCCGGACAGAAAAACCGATACTCTCACACAAATATTTTCTGAAAATAAAATCACTCTTGCTTCACTCGTACCCACCCAGCTAAAGAGAATACTTCAAACCGGACAAAATTCTCCTTCAAAATTGCGCGCTCTTTTTCTTGGGGGCGGACCAGCAGAAACTACTCTGCTCAATGATGCAATCAAACTTAAGTATCCGGTCGTAAAAGTTTACGGTTCGACCGAAACGTCATCCATGGTAACAGCGGTTAATGTTTCTGAAAATCCCGAGGGGAAAAACTCTGCGGGCAAACCTCTCGGTGATGTAGTTATCGAAATTGATAAAAATAAAAATCAGGAAATAAAAATCAGTTCAAAAGCTGTTGCCGAATATTATCTTGAGTCAGATGGAATGACTTCGCTCAAAGATGAGTCGGGCTTTTTTCATTCCGGTGACACAGGTAATTTACAGAATGAATATCTTTATTTGACCGATCGCCTGAAGAGAATAATTATTTCAGGCGGTGAAAATATCAGCGCTTCAGAGATTGAGAGTATTCTGCTTCAACATCCTGATGTTACAGACGCTTATGTAATCTCTTTCCCCGATGATAAATGGGGAGAAATTCCTTTAGCGATAATCGCTTTAAGAACAGATTCCGATACGATACTTTCTGAAATCATTAAATATATTGCAGATCAGCTTCCTTCCTTTAAGCAGCCGAAACGCTATCTTATTCTTGATAGTATCCCAAGAAATGAATTAGGCAAAGTCGATATTGAAGAAGTTAAAGAATTACTCAAACATAATTTGCCTTAAGAAATTCATTAAGATCGGCAGGCAGATTAACTTTTTTAAAACTTTTTTTATTCACCGAAACATGCACGGTTTTAACTTCAGCATGCACCTTGCTTTCAGTATCGTAAAATAAATATGTTATTTCGAACGAAGATTCCCGGAGTTGTGATATGTAAAGTTTGACAAGATAATCATCACCGCTTTTCATGGGAAGAAAATATTCAGCTGACGATTTTGTTATCGGCAGGGCAATTTCATCATCATGAAAATAATTTTTACTGCTAAGTCCCTCAAGCAATTCCTGGTAAACATTATGGGAAAATTTATAAATGTTCGCGTAGAAAAGAATTCCCGCCGGATCGCAATCATGAAACTGAATTTTAACTTTTGTTGTAAACATTTTTTTTCCCGAAGCATTTTGTTAGTTTAATGTACGTAATTATTGATTACTTGTAAACCATTTTGTTATTCACAAAAATACTGTTTAGTGATATGATTATTCTCTTGAAAGATAAATTTTTCTTTATAGCATACCTTTTTCTTTTTGTCTCCCTCCAGGCTCAATCATCCGGTGAGTTGAAAAAAGAATATTATTACAATGGTAAACTGAAGTCGGAAGGTTATTACAGTAATTCAGTTAAAAACGGCATCTATAAAGAATATTTTGAAAACGGGCAGCTCTGGAAGGAATGGAATTATGTGAATGGCCGCGAAGAAGGTGAATCGCGCTGGTATTTTTT
>CAZEXO010000002.1:0-32193 GCA_964516545.1 uncultured Melioribacteraceae bacterium | reverse complement strand
AAGTATGATCTGGAATTATGAAAATGGTCTTCTTCAGGATACAAGTTACTGGTATTATGAATCGGGCGAGTTGTGGGCGAAACCTTATTTCAAAGACGGCAAACAAAGCGGCTTTACGGAAACATATTATAAAAGCGGGGCTATTCAAGCTCTGTGGAGTTACCAGAATGATATGCTGAACGGAGTCTCAAAAATATTTTTTGAGAAAGGCGGAGTTGAAGTTGAAAGGAATTATGTCAATGATCAGCTTGAAGGGATCAGCAGAGTATATTATGATTTCGGAGTAGTTGCGCTTGAAGCGAATTATAAAAACAACGTGCTTGACGGTTATTCTTATATTTATTTCGCCGATGGATCAATCAGTGTGATTGATCTTTATGAGAACGGTCAGATTAAAAAACGTGAACGTTACGATGTGGCTGGCAATTTCCAAAAGATTGAAGAGAGTTTCAGCAACTACCATGATAACGGCACTGTCCAATCCGAATTGAATTTTAAGGAGAGTAAACTAAACGGGATTAATAATTATTTCTTTGATAACGGATATATGAAAGAATCGTTGTCTTTCAGATCCGATACCCTGCATGGTGTATGTAAATATTTTTATCCGAATGGGATCCTGGAAAGAACTTCTGTTTACACACTCGGTTTCAAAAATGGAGTTGAAAAAATTTATTTTGAGAACGGACAATTAAAAACCGAACAAAATTATTATTATGGCAGACTTGAAGGCGCTGCAAAAACTTATTATCTATCGGGGAAAAAAGAATCAGAGAAAATTTATCGTGAAGATAAACTTAACGAAACTGTTACTTATTTTTATGAAGATGGACAGGTTTGGTCGGAAGAACAATTTAAGGAAGGTCATAAACACGGTATTGTAAAATGGTATTATCCAAACGGTCAGATTTCAGATTTTTGTGTTTATAAAAACAATGTGTTAGATGGAATATTTTTCACCTATTACCAAAACGGAATTGTTAAACGACGCGCCGAATACGAGAAGGGAATTTTGCATAAAGAAATTCTTTTTAATAAAAGCGGATCTGAGTTAACAAATTAGTTTTTCTTCGGACAAATTGTGTATTTGTTTCCATCATGAGTGAAGGATTAAACATTTCGAAATTTTTTACTCGCAAAGTTTAATTGACAATATCAGACAGGCGCAAAGATCATTTAATGAAAATTATTTTGGGAAGTTTAATTCTCTCTGAACGTTTGGAAATAAGAAATAATCCGAAATAGTAAATCGTTGTTGCGGTCATTCCCAAAAGTGAAGCATACAGCTCACTGTTGTTGAATAAGTTCAGACCCAGAACAATTCCTCCGACAAGCAGAACAAGCGGGATTCCATAAAGTTTGAGGGAAGCTTTAAAAAGATCGCTTCCCTCAATGTTAATTGTCACTTCATCACCCTGGCGGACACCAAAAGGATCAATGACTTCCACAATTTTAGAATTTTCATCAGAAGGTTTACAGAATATTTTTGCTGAACATTCTTCGCAGCTTTCGGAAGGGATTAATTTAACTTTTGCTCTTCCGTTTGCCGCTTCAAGTACAATTCCTATTTCATGTATCTGTTCACTGTTCATTAAAAATTTTTTCAGTTTTGTTGAGCATCGTTACCTGTTGAAACCACTTCAGGTTTATGTAAAAATCCGATAGCGCCGGTTGAACATTTTTCAAACGGAATTTTGGCTTCATCGAATTTATCATAATTAATCACACCCAGATTGTTTACCATATCAATCCCGCCGTCGGATTTACGTGCGCAAATTCCGCAACCGATACATGCGACATTACAAACAGACTTTGCCGTTTTGGGGTCATCATGATTTTTACAGAACACAAAAACGTTTCTGTCAATCGGGTGCATTTCTATTATGTTACGCGGACATACTTTGGCGCAATTTCCACATCCTGTACATAAGTCTTCAATTACTTCCGGCAGACCATTTTCATTCATGTAAAGCGCATCAAACGGACATGCTTTAACGCAATCACCACCGCCGAGGCAACCGTAATAACACAGTTTATCTCCGCCCGAAACAAGATGCATTGCCGAGCAGGATTGAGGACCGAAGTAATCAACCATCTTCTTAATTGCTTCTTTATTACCACCGCGGCATAAAATACGGGGAACCATTTTAACCATCTCACCGGCTTCGACACCCATAATTTCGCCGATTGCTTGTGCAACGTCGGCGCCGCCTACAGGACAACCGTTTATGGCAACTTTGCCTTCAACAACATTCACGGCAAAATCATAACAGCCTGCCCGACCGCAGCCACCGCAATTGGCGCCGGGTAAAACACTGTTAACTTTTTCTATAAGCGGATTTTCTTCCACACGTAGTTTTCTATCTGCAAAAGCGAGTCCTCCGGCAAAAATAAAACCGAGACCGCCCATTGTTGCTAACGCTATTATTATTGTTACATCCATTAATTACCTCTGTTTAATTTCCAGTAATCAAAAAAATTTCATCAGACTAAATCATACCAGCAAAACCCATAAACGCGAGAGCTAAAATTCCGGCTACAATTAATGTAATCGGCGCGCCTCTGAATGATTTAGGAACATCGGCCAGATCAAGCTCTTCACGAATACCGGCCATAATTACCAGCGCCAGAGTGAATCCGACACCGGCGCCAAGTCCGAAAACAATACTTTCAAGAAAAGAATAATCTCTCATCACAAGATATAAAGCAAGTCCTAGAATTGCGCAGTTGGTAGTTATCAACGGAAGAAAAATTCCTAACGCGCGATACAACGGTTGACTTACTTTTTTTATAACCATTTCAACAAATTGTACTAACGATGCAATAACAAGAATGAAAGCCGGTATCTGAAGAAATTCCAGATGGTAGGGAAGAAGAATCTGAAAAAACAAAAGCCAGCTCACTATTGCCGTCAGAACCATCACGAATGTTGTGGCAAGTCCCATCGAAACAGCAGAAGAAAATTTATTCGAAACGCCGATGAAGGGGCAAATGCCAAGGAAATACGCCAGCACAAAATTGTTTACGATAGCCGCTGAGATAAAAATAATTACCAATGTCATAGCCTAAACCCCCTGCTGATTAAGTAATTGAGGATCAGCTTTTTTATATTTTTTCAAAATTAGTTCCTGTTCTTTTTTCTTTTTATGATTAATAAAAGCATTAGCACCGCCCATCATTAATCCTAAAGTTAAAAACGCTCCCGCCGGAAGAATCATTATTATCCATGTTTCAAATGATTCGGGCATTACAGCATAGCCTAATATCGTGCCTGAACCGATTATTTCTCTGATACTTCCAAGAACAAACAATGATATGAGAAATCCCGCGCCGTTTCCCAGGGCATCCATAAAAGATTTAAGAGGGCCGTTCTTTGAGGCAAATGCTTCAGCTCTCCCAAGAATAATACAATTTACAACAATCAAAGGAATGAACGGACCAAGAGCTTTGCTCAGTTCGGGAAATTTTGCCTTCATAACCAAGTCAACAATTGTTACGAAAGTAGCTATTACAACAATGTAAGCCGCGATTCTAACCTGACTGGGAATCAATTTTCTTATCAATGAAATAAGCAAACTGGAAAACACAAGAACGAATGTCGTGGCGAGTGCCATCGCAATTCCATTGATTGCCGAAACTGTCACAGCTAAAGTCGGGCACATTCCCAAAATTTGTTTGAACGTGGGATTGATCTCCCAAAGCCCTTTATAAAATTCGTAAAAAAGTCCTTTTTTATTTTTCATAATTCACCTCGCTCCTGCAGTTCGCGCATTCTCGAAATACCGGCATTAACAATTGCCACAACTGCCGTGGATGAAATAGTGGCGCCCGTAATAGCCTCAATTTCATTGGGTTTTGTGGCTGGTGTACCTTTCACCCATTCTATTTTTGGTGAAGTGATGAGATTTTTAAATTGGCCTTTGTAGGGTTCTTCTGTTACTTTTGTGCCGAGCCCCGGAGTTTCTGATTGTTCCAAAACTTCCATGGAAGTAATTTTACTCAGATCATTAGTAAGCCCAACCATCAATCTTATCTTGCCTTGAAAGCCGTTACCTTCATAAACGAGCGAGTAGCCCTCAACATTTTTCTCTTCGTTGAAAACTTTATAGACCTCAAAATTTGTGCTCAGTTTTTCATAAGTTTTTCCCATCGGCTGGACAACATAAATCGCACGTTCGGTTTCGGCTTTTTTATTCGCTTCGATAAACGGAGTTGCCCATTCGCTAACACCTGCAAGTAAACCACCGGCAATAATTCCGATAATCGAAAGCGTTGCTATCATATGAATAACACTTTTCATTTCGCACCTCCGAAAATTCGTGGAACTGTAAATCTGTTAATGAGAGGTACAAAACCGTTCATGAAAAGAATCGAATACATAACGCCCTCGGGAAGTCCGCCGAAATTACGTATCAAAACTATCATCAGTGAAATTCCCAAACCGAATATCCACATACCTTTTGATGTAAGCGGTGATGTTACCCAATCAGTCGCCATAAATAAAGCGCCGAAAAGGAATCCGCCCGCCATAATGTGAAATACCGGATCGGGATATTTAGCCGGATCAACCAACCAAAAAATTCCGCCGAAAATTATTACTCCGATAGTCATTGCCAAAGGAACTCTCCAGTTAGCAACTCCCCAGATAATGAGGAATAAACCGCCGACTAAAATCGCGAGAGCTGAAGTTTCACCAATACAACCTCCCACGTTTCCGAAAAACATTGCTTTCAATTCTGTTCCGCTGAAGTGACTCAACAAATCGCCAAACTTGAATCCTGATAGCGGAGTAGGCGTTGACACGGCGTCAACCGCGTAGTTCGGCGATATCCATGTCGTCATCGGTACCGGAAAAGCAGCCTGCAAAAATGCTCTGCCGACTAACGCCGGGTTAAAAATATTATATCCCAAACCTCCGAAAATTTCTTTGCCAAGCCCAATTGCTACAATAGCGCCAAGCGCAGTTGATGCTAAAGAAAAATTTGGGGGAAGTATAAAAGCAAGTAACAGACCGGTAATGATGCCGCTGCCGTCGGTTATCGTTACTTCTTTATTTCTGATTTTTTTTATTACTGCCTCAGTGCCTACGGCAAAACCGACGCTCACCATTATGATTAATAATTGATAAACTCCGAAGAAAACCACAGCCGAAACAAGAGCGGGTAAAAGTGCAATTATTACCATCCACATTGCTTGTTTTGTGTTCCAACGCGAGTGTACGTGAGGCGAGCTCGTCAGTTCCAGCTTGCCTTGCCGGTAGGCAGGTCTGTAGGTCGGATTTGCTGTTTCTGTCGCCATATTCTCAAATTTCCTATTTTGTCTGAACAATACTAAAAGAGATCTTTAATAGAACACAGACTGATGTGGCTGATTTCTCCACTGATTTTTTATCAGTGTTAATCTATTCAATTTGCGTCTCTGTGTGTTATTTCCTTTTTCAATCTCTCCACAATTTATTTAACTGCCTAAGCAGACTGACGCTCGCGCTGCATTTTCATCACGCGCTGTTTTCCTAATCTTATCCATTGTACTAAAGGTATGTTAGCCGGACATACATAAGTACAAGTTCCGCATTCCATACAAACCGTGATTCCCAAAGCTTCGGCTTCTTCATCTTTTTCAAGCTGCGTATAACGGGCTAATTTTGTCGGTAATAAACCAAGCGGACAAACATCAACACATTTACCGCACTTAAGACAGGGGGTTTGTTCATTACCGCTCACTTCCTCTTTTGATAAAACAAGTATTCCTGATGTAGCTTTCATCACCGGAGCGTTGAAATCATACTGAGCAACTCCCATCATCGGACCGCCGACAACAACTTTAGCGGCATTTTCTTTTACTCCACCACAGTATTCAAGCACATCGGCAATCGGAGTTCCAATCGGTACAAGTAAATTTTTGGGATTGTTTATTCCCAATCCCGAAACTGTTAGCGCCGCCATAATCTGCGGTTCACCTTTAACTGCAGCATCGTGAATGGCGACAGCAGTACCGATATTCTGAATAACGACTCCGACATCAAGCGGTAATTTTCCCGGAGGAACTTCTCTTCCGTTTACTGCTTTGATTAACATTTTCTCGGCGCCCTGCGGATATTTTGTCTGAAGCACTTCAATCGAAATTCCCTTTTCGCCCGAAGCAGCTTCTTTAAGTTTTTTAACAGCTTCCGGTTTGTTGTCTTCAATGCCAACGGCGCCTTTTGTTACGCCGAGAGCTTTCATAATTAATTTTAATCCCGAAATAACTTCTTCGGTTCGTTCAATCATAAATCTGTAATCACGGGTTAAATAGGGCTCACATTCACAGCCGTTCAAAATCACCGTGTCTATTACTTTTCCTTCGGGAGGTGAAAGTTTTACGAATGTTGGAAACGCAGCTCCTCCCTGCCCGACAATGCCCGCAAGTTTTACTCTTTCCCTGATTTCTTCTTTTGTAACCACAGCCGGATCGAGAGGTTTGAAAGTTTCATATTCATTAACCTCAGCGGAATCGATGATAATTGATTCTTTCGGAAAACCCGAGGCATTTGTTTCGATTGATATTTTGGCTACCGTTCCTGAAACCGAACTGAATACGGGTGATGAAATGAATCCATCCGATTCGGCAATTATTTGCCCTGCTTTAACGGCATCTTTTTTTGCTACGACTGGTCTGGCTGGTTTACCAATATGCTGTGAAATAGGAAGAATAACAGTTTTGGGATTGGGCATTACTTCAAAGGCGAGTTCTTCGGTTAGTTGTTTCTGCTCAGCCGGATGAACACCGCCGTGGAATGTTTTACTGTTTTTGAATAAACTCATAACTGATTCTTCATTTTTTTTTGGATTTCCTGCAGATGTAAATACTATTACCGTGCCGGGAATAATTTAATACACGCAGGTATTATTTGTAAAAAATCTTAAGAAATATAGCCAAATTCGGCGGAATGAAAAAATTATGACTGATTATTTTTTGTGTAAATTGTTGGAAATGAGAAGTGGGGTTTCTGGAAGTGAGAAAATTGCTTACATGGTTTCTAAAATGAATCCGAATTCTATTTTCTATAATTCTTAATTTTGAACTAATACAATTCTAGGCTAATTTTCCACGAGAAATTTCACTCATGTTGGGGATCAAATTCGTAAATCACCAATCATCTTAATTTGTGTACTGATTCTTACAGGCTGTTCTTATAACATTTCCAGAATGGAAAATGAGAACAATCGAAATTTTTATGAACGCGTTACGGAAATGTGTTCAGGAAAAAATGATTTACTGATATCAACTAATGATGAACAATTTTTAGCTAACCAACTACTAATAAAAAATGATTCTGTTTATTTCTTTAACCAGGCATCTTTTTTAACCGAGCAAATTATTACAAATGATATCAATGAAATAAAATTCAAAGGAACAGGAACATCAATATTCGAAGCAATTATTTTTGGCGGTGCAATCGGAGGAGTTGCCGGTAACCTCTTTTCGAATCCACCCAAACCCGGCTTGGAAAAAGCGGCTTCTATAGTTAGCGGAATATTGATCGGCAGTATTGTCGGAATCATTGAGACAATTATTAACCCCCCGTACACGATAATCAAACTACGAGACTAAATCAGTTTAATCCCGCCTTTTCACAATAATCATAATAATCCGTGTTCCGTCAAGAACTACTTGCTGAATCATTATGAACTCTTCATCATAATCACAAAAAAAATCTTCACCCGGCTTTCTACACTGTTGGCGGGAATATTCATATCTTTGCTAAATATTTTTTGAAAATTTTTCCATTATCTACAGGTATTTATTATGTCACCGGAAAGACAAAATGAACTTAAAAAATTATCAGCCATAAAAGCAGTGGAATTTATTAAAGACGGAATGATCGTCGGATTAGGTTCCGGTTCCACCGTACAATTCGCTCTCGAAGAAATTGCAGGAAAGATTAAATCAGGCGTACTGAAAAACATCCTGGGTATTCCAACTTCCCTTCACACAGAAAAACGATCCGTTGAACTCGGTATTCCTTTAACCACACTTGACAAAAATCCTGAAATAGACTTAACAATTGACGGCGCGGATGAAGTTGACGAGAATCTTAATGTAATTAAAGGCGGCGGCGGGTGTCATCTTCACGAAAAAATTATAGCTCAGGCAACAAAAGAATTTATCGTAATTGTTGATGAAGGAAAAATTTCCCATCAGCTTGGCGAAAAATATTATGTACCCGTTGAAGTCGTTCAAAAAGCGCTTCGTACGGAAACATTATTTTTAGAAAGTATAGGAGCCAGAGTAGAACAGCGATTTTTCGAGGATGGAAAACCTTATATCACGGATGAAAATAATTTCATTCTTAAATGCTGGTTCGGAAAAATTGCCGATCCCGTAAAACTATCACAAACATTAAACACACGCGCGGGAATTATGGAACACGGACTGTTCATCGGCATGACTGCAAAAGTCGTTGTAGCCTGTGAAAACGGGGTTTATGTAAAAGAAAAATAGTACTGTGTTTTTTCTTAAAAGAAAATTACTCGGAAGGGAAAAAATCGCTTACGGTTTTCTCAACTTTTTTTAACCATGTGGTTCGCTGCTCCTGAGAACTTGTGACAATAACCGTGAACATTTCCCTGTGAAAATTTTTCACTCCGCATAAATCGAAAATACAATTTTTCCAGATAAGCTGAAGCGGATCGCCGAATACTTTTTGTTCACGCTCAGGGGTTGTATTAGCCGTATTAAAAACAATCACCGAGTTTGCTTTAAGTAAACCTACCGGAACTCCCTCGCCATTATCGCCTTCAAGAAATTTATAGGCAACACCCGGACGAATCACACGATCAACCCAGCCTTTTAGAATTGCCGGCGGCTGCCCCCACCAGTTTGGATGAATAATAATAATTCCGTCAACCGTTTTTATTTCATCACAATGCCGCTCAATTATTTCCGGTAAAATTGTTTTGCCGGGTATTTCCGACACCGGAAGAATCGCGTCGAATTTTTCAGAATACAAATCATGGTAATAAACATTGTGCCCATTCTTTTTCAACTGCTCAGAAGCCGCGTAAGCAATTGCATGATTAAAACTCGTTTTATCCGGGTGCGCTAAAATAAGTGAAATGGTCATGGGTAAATTCCTTTTATACGTTGGGAAAGTGATTATGCTAAAGATAGAATAACAACATTCTGTGACTTGTTGTGTAACCTGCTTTTTCAAGAGTTTTACGAGAGGCAAGATTATTAATTGCGCATCCGCATGTCGCCCGCCATCCGTTTTGTTTACAAAAATCAGTCATATATTGTATGATAAAACTTCCGAAATCTTTTCGTCTGAATTTTTCCACAACGAGCATACCGATATCAAATGAGTCATAACCTGGAATTGTTCTCTGGAAAATTCCGAAGCCGATTACTTCGGACTTAATTAAAAAAAGAATCATATTCCGATTGCTTAACGTCTCTTTTATTTCCTCGTCGCTATCGAAAACTTCCTCATTAATTTCTTTTATTAATTCATAATCATCCGTTTTCGCGAACCGGGTACTTATTTCTTCAGTGCTGAGGTTCAGCTCTTTTTTTTCATATTCGCGGAACAAATAACCGATTGATTCACATTTTTTTTGAAAATCTACCGCGCATGAGAGTAAGTTCGTGTCAAAGGATTTACAAAATATTTTCACTATCCTGAATTCATTTATGAGAAGTTTTAAAATTTCATCCATCCTCGTGCGCCGGGAATTTAGAATATGATACTCATATAAATTTCCTTCAGCATCTGAAATAAAATAACCTATCTGCTCATTTTTTTCCCGAATGATGAAAACATCCGATTTTCTCACGAACAATTCGAGATATAATTCCTGAGGTTCAATAAGACTTTTTAAGTAATCATCACGAAGATTTTCAATTTCTTTTAATGATTTTTGTTTTTCATATTTCAGAATCAATTTTAAACTCCGCCGTATTTTTGTAATATCTCCGCGGCTGCACTCGCTCCCGCTTTCATTGCTTTCTGAACATCCTTATCCTTATACCATGTTTGAATAAATGCAGCCTGGAATGAATCGCCGCAGCCTATGGAATCAAGTTTATTCTCCACACGCTCCGGATTCTGAAAATATAATTCACCATTGATTAACGCCATACTTCCTTCAGCGCCAAGTGTAATAAT
The DNA here is from genome assembly GCA_964516545.1 of uncultured Melioribacteraceae bacterium. GTDB lineage: Bacteria > Bacteroidota > Ignavibacteria > Ignavibacteriales > Melioribacteraceae > JAHISV01. The sequence goes on along the minus strand of CAZEXO010000002.1, from coordinate 22,043 downwards.
AACTGGGATATTATTTTGTTTTGAAATGTCAGTCAGCGAAGACGCCATTTCTTTTGTTCCGCTGATAAAAACCAGGTCTGCTTTCGGAAGAGTACGTTTAATTAATTCAATATCACGGGTATTCAGAAAGTCAACGGCAATTTTCTTTTTTCCAGAAAATCTTTTTACGGTTTCATCAAAGTTGGGATTGAAATACGGAATAGCGATTAAATCGAATTCCGAGACAAATCTCCAATCGTCTTCCGACAGAAAAAACTTTTCATAAACTCCACCTGTCCAGCCTTCTTCACGAAATAATTCGCTCTCTGTTGACTTATAAAAATGATTATGAGCCGTCTCCCCTTCACACCGGTAAACATGGCTCATTTCAATCCGCGATGTTACCAAAAAATCAATTACTTTATCACCAAGTGCATCATTTCCAACAGCTCCCAGCACACTTACATCTTTCTCGCCGAGCTTTTTCCACCGGGCGGCTATGTTTACAGAATTCCCACCTACACATTCAAGATTTAATTCGGGATACTTATCGATACAAAGAACAGTCATCGCGAGTAATTTCATTATCTTACTTCCCTGCTGAGAAATTCCAATATATTTTTCATAATCCGATTTGTATTTTTTATTTTAGATTCTGAATCGGTCATTTCCCGTACAGTCTGAATAAACGGCGCCTCGATCAGTTCATCACTGCAATTTTCAATTAGTTTTTGAATTGCTTCCTGAGTCGATTCAAGATGAAACTGAAGAGCCAGCACATTTTCACCATTCAGAAAAGCCTGATTTTTACAAACTTTACTTTCAGCCAATAAAATAGCCCCTTTTGGCAAATCAAAAGTATCGCCGTGCCATTGAAAAACATTAATTGAGTTTGGAAAAATTTCAAACAATTTTGAAGGATGTGAAGTTGAAACTTTGCTTACATCGAACCATCCGATTTCTTTTTCTTTATTAGAATAAACATTTGCACCCAGTACATTTGCAATTATCTGAGCGCCCAGACAAATGCCAAGAACTGGTTTATTTAGTTTTATTGTATTATTCACGAATTCTTTTTCAGCGCTAAGCCAGTTATATTTTTGTTCATTGTTTACATCCATCGGACCACCCATGATAACAAGAAAATCAAATTCATCCTGGGAGGGAAATTTTTCCTTTTCGAATAATTTAGTTGATGATATTGTTATGCTGTTTTCATCGGCCCATTGTTGAATGTAACCCAGCCCTTCGAAAGGCACATGTTGTAAATAGTGAAGACGCATTATTTTTCCTTTCTTATATTTTTCCTGAATCGAATCATGTCGATACACCTGATTCCGTTCTCATAAAATTTTTCTTCGTTGTCCGCTAGATAAAATACCGTAAATTGGATGGAACCAAAAACTGAATAACTGATAAAAATAAAATTGCGAAATCCGCAGTTCCCCCGTCCCCACATTCAGAAATTCTGAACCGTAATTTACGGTAGACTCCCTGGTAATTTTAATATTATTTTTCCGAAATATTTTTCAATGTCACTCTCGATTAAAGTTTTTTCATAAATGCTATTTACGAATAAGACTATAATATAAAAACCCACAGCTCAAACTTTCATGATAACTCTTATTCCAAAATATATTTTTTGGAAAGTTCAATATAATTCTTGACCTGTTCATCCATCCAATAAATGTCTTTATTTAATTCTTTTCTCATCAACTCTGCTACAACGGGAGCCATTGTTATTGAAGCCTTGGCATCAAGCAGCAATGATCGTCTCCTGCGCGAAAGAAAATCTTCAACATTAACAACCATCTCTTCACGAACCGTCCAAATCACTTCGGCTTTTATCGTTTCCATCTCGGGATGTATTTTTTCACCAAGTTCACTTTTGTTCTTTACGAGATTATGAATTTCAATTGCATCCGAGCCGTAACAAGCTAACTCACCGAAATTACCTGCATGATTATGATAGCCGTGAATCTGAAGTTGTTTGGTCACACAGGGATTTTCATCCAGGCCGCCTACAACTATTGCCTGCTCAAGTGTGTCCTCAGCCATTTTTCTGTAAGTTGTCCATTTCCCGCCGGCGATTGTTACAAGTCCCGACTTTGAAATACTAACAACATGCTCGCGCGAAATTGCAGCCGTGTTTTCAGCTTCGGGGTTACTTACGAGCGGTCTTATTCCGGCAAACCAACATTTCACATCTTTTCTTGAGGGATCTTTTGTCAGATAACGCGATGCATGTTCCAGCAGAAAATTAATTTCTTCCGCAAAAGGAATCGGCTCTATTTTGCATTCATTAATTGGTGTATCAGTAGTTCCGACAATTATTTTATTGTACCATGGAATAGCAAACAGGACCCTTCCGTCATCAGTGTGAGGAACCATAATCGCACTGTCACCCGGAAGAAATGATTTGTCAAGAACCATGTGAACACCCTGACTGGGACTGATCATTTTTTTCGAATGTTCGTCATCAAAATTTCTTATCGAATCCGTGAATGGTCCGGTAGCATTAATAACAACTTTTGCTTTCAGTTCATATTCTTTACCTGACTCAACATCATTTGTTATAACACCGTTTATGAAACCGGATTTTTTTGTCAGAGAGGTTACGGGGAAATAGTTCAGTAAAACCGCTCCCTGTTCAGCGGCGGTCTGAGCAAGATTAATAACAAGTCTTGCATCGTCAAACTGACCGTCATAATAAATCACTCCGCCATTTAAACCATTTCTTTCAATCGTAGGAATTCTTTTAAGTGTTTCTTCGCGGGATAAAATTTTCGAGGCGCCGAATCCCTCTTTCCCGGCAAGCATATCATAAATCTTCATTCCGATTCCGTAAAACGGACCTTCCCACCAATCATAGTTGGGAACAACAAAGGGTAAATTATGAACAAGATGCGGAGCGTTTCTTCTTAGAATTCCCCTTTCTTTTAATGCTTCGAGAACTAGCGAAATATTTCCCTGTTGAAGATAGCGCACACCGCCATGAATAAGTTTCGTGCTTCTGCTCGAAGTTCCGTGAGCAAAATCTTTTCTTTCAAGCAGAAGAGTTTTGTAACCTCGTGAAGCCGCGTCAACGGCAATTCCAACACCGGTTGCGCCTCCGCCGATAATTAAAATATCCCATAACTGTTTTTCTTCAATTCTCGAAATCATCTCGGAACGATTCATAATTTTCCTCCCGTAAAAATCAGTGAATCATTTTAAGTATTTTTTTCCTCAACCATCCCGGTCGGTTTGTCGTTAAACCATCAATTCCGTTTTCAACAAGTTCTTTTGCTCTGAATGGATCATCAACTGTCCAGCAATAACATTTTAATCCCATTGCTTTTGTTTTATCAATGAAGGATTTATTCACGGCACTAACATTTTCGATATTCACTCCGTAAAACTTATGTTTTGCAGCAATGGAAATCACTTCATCCAATCTTTTGGAAATAATCTCATCATTAGTCTCTCCGATAAATTCATGGAGCCATAAAACTTCAATATCAGGAAACATGCCGCGGGCTTTGACCACAGTTTCAAAATTAAAATCCATTATTACAATTTGTGAATGATGAAGAGAAATTTCTGATAAAAGATTTTTTACGGGAACGAGACAATCAGGATCATTCTTAATTTCAATAAAAATTCTTTTATTCTCGGGCACTATGCGCAGAACTTCTCTCAGCGAAGGAATTTTTTCCATTCGCCATTTATGATCTTTCCAGCTTCCGGCGTCAAGAAGTTTTAATTCGCTAAGTGTTTGATTTTTTACCGGCTCAAAAATACCCGTGGTTCTTCCGGTGTCATAATCATGGATGACAACAACTTCATTATCTTTTGAAAGATGCACATCAACCTCAACGGCGTCGGCATTTTGTTCCCACGCGAGATTTATTGATGCTAAAGTGTTTTCGGGCGCATCAAAGGAAGCGCCTCTGTGCGCTATTATATTAATCGCTGACAACTTTGCCCCGCAATGTTGAAGACAAATAAAACGGCAATAAAATATTATCCGATTTGTGAGTTAACAAAATCCCAGTTAACAAGTTTATCTAAAAATGCTTTCACATAATCGGCGCGCCTGTTCTGGTAATCAAGATAATAAGCATGTTCCCACACGTCAATCGTCAAAACAGGTTTTTGTTTATGAGCAATGGGAGTATCAGCATTGGAAGTTTTAGTAATTTCAAGAGTGTTATCATTATTCAGAATAAGCCATGCCCAACCGCTGCCGAACTGAGTCATTGCAGCATTACTGAATTTTTCGGCGAAGACCTCGTAACTTCCGAATGAAGAATTAATTAATCCTGCGATTTTACCCTCGGGTTTTCCGCCGCATTCAGGATTAATGCAATCCCAGTAAAACGAATGATTCCATACCTGCGCGGCATTGTTGAATATGCCCGCCATTTCTTTTTTGTCGAATGAAACCGAGATAATTTCTTCAAGGGATTTGCCGTCAAGAGAAGTTCCCGCTGTCAGTTTAAACGTATTATCTACATAAGCCTTATGATGTTTACCATGATGAAACTGAATAGTCTTTTCACTTATGAAAGGTTCAAGCGCATCGGCTGCGAATTTTAATTCCGGTAATTCTACTTTCATATGCCACCTCACTTATGTTATTGGTTTTCTTTGTTAAGCCCCGAAAAGATTTGTTTGGCAATATTAAGAAAAATTCAGGGGGAAATGAAATTTATGACGAGGCGTAAAATTTTCAACATACACTTTCGAGACCGACAAAAAAACCTCCTGCAAAATTATTTTACAGGAGGTTTAATTATTTCATGAATATTTCAGTTCGTTGTATAACCGGGATTTTTTCTCGTGTTAAGAGAATTATTTTTCTCCTAAAATTTTATCCACGCCTAACACTGAGAACATAAAATAACATGGGGCGGTGATAATGTATTCTCTTTCCTGCCACATGAACGGCCATTCTTTATCTTCAACCATATCAGGACTAACAAGATTAACAGCATTCCAGAAAGTACCGCCGGGTATGTAACTCCAGTCAGCTCTGTTCGTACCGTAAGCAACAGTTGGAGAATTAACTCCGACACCGGAAACAAGACTGTTCATAGTGCTGCCCGGTCTGCATCCGAGAAGATAATTTACTACATTGAATAAATTCTCAACCGGATAAATTTCCGGCCAGAATTTGTGATTGTAATATGCGCGGAAGGCAATATATTCGGTGTGAGAAAGAGGAGAGCCAAAAGGAGACTGCTCTAACATTTTTTCCTGCATCGGTTTTGCAGCGAGCGCCGCGGCATTTACAGAATCTTTGAATTCCTGACAGTCGATATATTCAAGTACGCGACCAAGACTCCATCCGGCGGACATGAAACTAGTTCTTACATCTGGACTCATATCACAGAGCGCATTTTTATATTCTTCTTTTCCGGTGGTAATAACCAGCTCGATAAGGGCTTCCATTTTTGTCGTATTCATCCAGCGACCGCGATGCTCAACTTTTGCATTTTTATTTTTATGCCATAAATCTTCAGCAGCAGCAAGACATTCTTTTGCGAGTTCAGGATTATAATCCTTTAATACCCGCGCTGAAAGTGCAAGACTGCTGACACCAACTAATTGCCAGTCTGGATCCGATTCCATAAAAACAAGCCGATCATCAAGTTCAGGCACAACTAATTCAATCTGATCAAGATTTTCTGACGGATCAAACATGTTGGAATATCGGTTTGCTACTTTTTTATACCATAACTCATTGTATTTTGCAGCTTTTTCAAGAAGCTCTTTGTCAGTACATACTTTATTATCGGTATGCGATCCGGCATCGCCAAGATGAACATACTGACGAAGACTCGGAACAATTATCCCGCGATACAACATACCCATTGATCTGTAGCCTGATAATATTGCTAAAACTCCATGTTCAACCTGTTGAAGAATATCCGGTTTACCATCGGGCATTAATAATTCAACATGGCGATTTTCCTGATCCACAAAAGTTTCATCATAATTAATACCGAATTCTTCATAAGTTAATGCTAAAGCAGTAACTGTCTGAGCCTGGCTTTCAATTCTAAGATCATAGTCGCCAGCGTCATGCCATCCTCCGATATTTAAACCCGGAACAGGTTCAAGCGGTTTGAATTTTGTTAATGTAGATGTCTCCGCCTCGTTATTATAACCATCAAAATGACGAACATCCAAAGGCATCATTAGCGCATCGTCCTGATGACACAGTCCATGCCATACACGATATTTTTGATTCACCCGCATGTGGCACATTTGAATCGGCACGAAATATTCAAGAGTCGGCTGCCAAACATGTCTTTTATAAACATCTTTATTAATCGCGAATATGTTTGTTGTTATGTCGCCATATTTTACGACATACATTCCCTGTTCGGTAACATCCGAAAAATCGAATTCAGCATAGTGATATCGTAAATATTGACCCCATGACTTAGGAGCGCTTTCTTTTAGCAGTCTGTATTCACCGCTGCTTTCAAGTTTATGCAAAGAAATTTTATCAAGCATTTTATCGTTTTTATCCAGTTCAACAAAAGCGGTTTTAGGTTGATTGGGATGATACCCGACCTGACTAACATGAACAACCGGTTTATTAATCCAGCCTGGAATTACGTTGGGAGAAATTGTCCATTTAATGGCCCCTTTAGTTGCGCCGGCAGGAACCAATGATCGAACAACAAACCAACCGTTGTTATGTTTCATACTTCCGTCAAGCAATTCCAATTCGGCAACATGACTTTCAATCGCCATTCTGAAAAGATCATTTTCGGGAGCCACCATGAGTTTTTTACCGACAGCTAAGGGCACTGCTTCAACTTCTCTGGCATCTCCGGCATAAGTCGGACCGTTAGCCTGGCGTGGAAATATTCCGCTCGCGGCATCCATGAAAAAAGTTTTACCATAAAGATCGCCGGGAAATAACTCAAGAATATAACCAACCTTGCCAACGTATTCAGCAGGAAGAGGTTTTTCAAGATCAACAGTAATTGTAAATGATTTACCTTCAGCTTTTACCTTCACGGTATAATTGATTTGTAAATCAGGATAAATAATTGGATTGAATCCCTGGCGCATTCTGCTGCTGTCAGGATAACTGCAAGGCAGGCTAATTTCATTATTCGCTCTGTCAATTATTCGGCTTTGTAATCCTACTTCCTGGGGACTGACTCCACGCGCTTCGTAACCAATTCCTAGTTTTGGTATCGGCTGCCATTGTCCCGGTGAGGGCGTTAAGCGGAGCTCTCCGTTTGTTGCCACACGATTTCCGTGTTGAATAATTTCAACTCCCCCCTGATGCCCTTCGGCAAATGTATTGCTGTAAACCATAACATTTAAGCCCGGCATTTCGAAATAGTCATTATCTCCTATTACAAGTCCGTCTTTCTTTGATTGTGGAATTATAGTTGTTAATCCCACTATCATTAATAAAAAAAAGACATGCATTGTATTAAGCCGATAAGCGTAAGATAGTTTGTTTTTCATGAATGATTCCTCTGGTTGTTGAATGATAATTTTGTCTACTCCGACTATAAATAAAACATTTCGCATACTTCCCGAAGTTCTGTTTTTAGATTATATTTTACCGCCATTCAGGCGTGATTTCAATCTAACATAAGCAGGCTGAATTGTGAAGTAAAATTTTGTAAAAACGTTTATGCGGTCAGGCTAAAAGAAAAGATTTATTTTCTGATTATAAAATACCGGATATTTTTCTCATGTTATCTTCGTAGAACGATAAAAATAATCTCATCTATTGATAATTATTCCTCGCTAAAAAAAACCGTCGTAAGTTTTCGGCTTCATGTTCAAGGTTAAATCCGTTGACCGAAAACCATCTGTCGAAATTATAAGCAGTGTTGATAAGATTTTTAAACTCATCAATTTTTGAAAGGCAATAACTGACTGAATAATTATCGTTAAGCTCACTTAAGATTTCGTTATACCGGTTTTCATACTCGGGTACTGAGATTATTTTCTCAAAAAGTTTATTTGAGTTATGATTGATAACTCCGCTATGGTAAGAATAAAAAGTAAAATCAAAATCCCAGGGTATAAACTCAAATTGTTTTGTATCCCTGTCTTTGAATAAATAAAAATTATGAATAATTCCATCCCAGTTACCGGTTAAAGAATTAGCCGCGGAATATTTTAAGTAACTATCAACATTAAATATTCGTTCGAGTTTTTCAGGCAATGACGAGGAAGGCTCGGTATCAAGCAGTTTAATAACTTCTTCAAGCGAAGAATAGTTATCATCGTCAGGAATTCTTTTTTCAAATCCGTCGGCTGGATAAAATCCGTCAAGCATGGTGAACTGTGCTTTAGTATTTACGGCTTTGTAAAGTTCTCCCGGATAAAAATTTCTTGCCGTGAAAAATTCTTCATTAATCGGTTCAGTGAGTAAATATAAACCATGAGGTTGATCGTTGATATAAACAAATACAGGCATAACCTGAAAAGTTTTTAAACCGGTCATGACAAAAGCGTCACTTGCTAAAAGTGTACGAAGCATACCGGGATCACTTGCCTGTGAACTTAGAATGATTTCACTTCTGTTGATATAAGGATCTTTACCGCCTGAACGAAAATTTATTTCGTAGGATTTTTTTAGTCTTTCACGCGAAGTCCAGCCCTGATGTTCTATCGTTATTTCGTATTTCAGATTATCAACTTTAAGTCTCGCTATTGCGGAATAATTAGTAAAAATATTAGCATTCAGTTGGGCGTATTCGTCTTCGTCAATTTCAATTTCGTAGAGTGGAATTCCTAAATCAGGTTTCTCCTCCGTATCGATAATGTTATTGCAGGAGAGCAAGATGAGTGTGATACCAAGAAGAAAAAATATTTCGTAATACTTCACCATGACACCTGAAACTGCGCGATGAACTGAGATTCGTTCAAAGATCTTTCTGTTTTATTCAAAATGGTATTTGAGAAAATTAGATCCCCGTTGATCATAAACCTGATGTTCTCATCTATATAAATATTTAGTCCAAGTAATAATTCTAACTTATTCACATCCAAATGTTTTGTATCGGGGGAAAGAAAACCGAATACAATAAGCGGTTCAATTCCGGTGAGGATTTTATTCCTTAAAAGAAATTTATTAGCCGATTGCAGCCTCAAAGCAAAAAAATTCACTTTCTCATCCGAACCGCTCAAATCTCTGTAAGCTGTTTCAACGGGGTCCATTCCATAAAATATTTCCATCAGGTTTTCTAAATTGCCCGTTGAGTAATTGAAGTTTACACTCGCCGCGTAGGAATAATCGTAGCCCTGCTGATTCAGATGTTTGACAAGATGAAAACCTCCGCCGACATCACTAAATATTCCCACATTTTTTCTTGAGTAGCGCGACATGATCGTAAGATTGTGAGATGAGTTATAGTTAAACCCGCCGAAAAATTCCTGTTCACTTGTTCTCCAGCGCATCTGAATTCCCGGATCACGACTCACATAACCAAGCGGTGAAAGAAAACGATTAATCATACTTCTGCGAACCGTAGCTAACTTTTCTCTGCTTACAAGTTCTTCCGTTCCGTATCTTTTTTTCAAAGCTCCGAGACTTATTCTAAACTCATCACTGAAATCATAGTCAACCGAAGCTTCGTTAAGTTTGATTTGTTGTTCATCGGATTCGGCGCGCAAATCAATTTCCACTTTGGTTCTGTCATTCAGATCAATCTTAAACTCAACTTTAGCCTTGTAAAAACTTTCAACGTATAAATCATTGTATTTGTGCTCGGCGCCCAGTTCGATATACCCGTCAAACTTTGCTTTTTGAGCAAGCAAACCTGAAGCGAAGTATAAAATTAAAACAATAAACAGATATCCTTTTTTCGTCTTCATTGCTAATCCGATTTACAACTGATGTGTGATGGATCAAAAATAATAAGTATTCAGGATAAATGACGGGTTATTTTTGTCATCATAATTTTCTTTGCCAAGCAGAGTTTTTTTCAGGAAAAATCAAACACGATGGTTGAGTTTTCTAAATCTCAGACAGTTCCAGCTCCTTCTGTTTGGTGTAGTAATTAATATATTTTTCTTTTTTTTCTTTTTTCAACTTATCAATTTCAACTAAGATCAAACCGTCAATGCAATTATTAAAATCGGGATCGATTCCAAAATCCAGAAACCTGACGCCATTTTTTTCACAAAGATTAGAATAATGTTTGTAGAGAATCGGCACTGAATGACCGTATTGTTTAAGATTATTCTTAAGTATCTGATAATCCTTTTCTGCAGATTCACCGGTAAACTCATCCAATATTTCAGTCATACTTTTCGAGAACATTCTAAAACGATTTTTAGATATCGCGAGAGTTTCGCTGCTTCCGTACCATTTGTTATAATAATAAACTATCATCTGTTTTGCAGACTCGGGATAATTATTACTGATGCTGACCGGACCGAATAAATATTTTATTTCAGGATGTTCAGCCAGATACGCGCCTATTCCTAACCACAGATAATGTAAGGCATTTGTGTTCCAGTATTTTTTCTGAATGAAACTTCTTCCCAGTTCAATAGATTTATTCACATAGTTGTTTAAAAAATTTTCGCTAAGTGTGAATAATGTCGATACATAAAACTTCCGCGAAATATTTCTTCTTAAAATTTCGTTTCCGATACCAATTCGATAAGCTCCTACAATCTCAAGTTCTTCATCATCCCAGATTATGAGATGTTTATAGTATTTATCAAATTCATCAATGTCGAGTTTACACCCCGTCCCTTCTCCCACTTTTCTGAACGTAACTTCCCGCAAGCGTCCTATCTCATTCAAAACATTCGGAGAGTTGTAATAATCCGTTAAGAGAATTTTCTTGTTATCGGGAGTAACTCCGAGTAATTCAGCGCTGCTTAATTCTTTTTTGATAAATTTTCTGTCAACCGGGTGAATAATATTTTTTTCTGTTTTGAATATCGGTTTTTTATTCCTGCCAATTGAATACAAATGTTTCCTGAGCAGTCTTGTAATAATAGCATCGGATAACGCGGACGAAGAAAACACTTTTGACGGAATGGGATCACTGATCTTTAAAGTAATTGTTTTGTTCTTTTTATTAAATAACTCTCTCACTAAAAATACGCGCGAAAAACTTTTATTAATTATCGACATGAAATAAAAGAACGATGAGTTTTTTGCCTTTATTCTTACCGGTAGAATCGGTGAGTTATATTTACGGGCAAAATATACTGCGCCCTTGTGCCAGTGACCATCGGTAACCGTTAATCCTTTTAGTCGTGATACTTCAGCCGCGGGAAAAATAATTATTACTTTCTCCTCTTCAAGAGCCTGACCAATAGCTTCGATATTTTGTCTTTGTATTTTTACGGAGTCAAGTTCAACCGGCAGCATGAATTGACGAAGATTTGGAATTGTGTACAAAATATCATTCGCCACAACCATAATATCACGCCTTATTTCATAAATTAGTTTCACCAAAGCAAGCGCATCAAGACTTCCGATTGGATGATTAGCTACGCAGAGAACTCTTCCTTCGCCCGGAATTTTTTTGATGTCTTTGTTGGAAATATTAAAAGAGAAATTTAGGTGTTCAAAAACTGCGTCGATGAAATCAATGCCCTGTTCCTCATGATATAGATTGAGAAAAAAATTGATCTCTTTCTGCATCATAATTTTTTGAACAACTTTATAAAACGAGGTTACGATAACTGACGGATATGCATTGAGTTTAGGGTACTTTTCTTTGATGATTTCTCGTAAATCTATCTTTTTCATTTTTTCTCCCTGGTTAATAAAAAATCCAAGAAGCCGAGTAAATAAATTCCTTTGCCCGGAATTATTCCGGTTTTTCTGAAATGACAATAACCCGTTAAACCAGGCTATTTGTTATCGGTTCGACAAGAACCAGGAAATTATTCCTTTGCTTTCTTTTTAAAGCTTCTGAACGCAAAAACAAATTGCCGGAAATAGTTTGAGGGGAAAAATGTTTTTAATCCGTACTCATTCACCGTTTCATTTTCCGGTAAATAAGCTGAATTAAAAATCCAGTCCCATACGGCTAATTTGGTTGCAAAATTCCTGTTCCTTCCTTTTCCTGTGGTGTGATGCCAGCGGTGCATCTCCGGTCCGTTGATGAAATATTGTAATGGTCCGGTATTAACATTTATGTTGGAGTGAATGTACATTCCCCAAAGAGCGCTTATTACTCCTTTGTAAGCAACTACTTCCGGGGGTGAACCGAGCAAAACAATCGGCATAAATTCTACGGTTTGGTTTATTAAAATTTCGAATGCATGTGAACGCGATCCGGCAAGCCAGTCAATATCTTTTGTGGAATGGTGAGCTTCATGAAGCCGCCACAAATATTTATTTTTATGCTGCCAGCAGTGCATCCAGTAAATATATAAATCGTGAGTAATCGTAAAAATAACCAGCTGCAGCCAGATTGGAATTTTATCGAATAATTCCAGCCTTGACAAGCCAGTTGATTTATCAGTAAAATGAATGACTATCGTGAAAATAATTATTCCGAGAATATAACTTTGCGCTATGGTATATAATGCAAGGTCATTAATAAATCCTTCTCGAATAACTTTCTGTTCCCGGTATGGAAAGATTCTTTCGAGAATTATAAAAACAATCGCACCGGAAATAATGATAATGTAAGAATAAATTTCCGCTTCGGACATGCCCGTTAAATAGCCGGTAATGCTCGTTAAAAATCTATCCAATTATTCTTCCCGGATTTATTTTTGCCGCTTATTAATAACTCTGTTACCTCAAAAGTCTGATCTGAAAATCAGTTTACTTCCAGGTGCGGTTTTTATTAATCTCTTCTTTTTGCCTGAAAGCTTCTTCAAGATTTATTTCATATCTATTTGCGATTGAACATAAATAAATAATAATATCAGCAAGTTCCTCGCTCACCGAAGTGAATTTCGAATTGATGTCGATATTAATCTTTTCGGTTTTTCTTACCGCTTTAAACAATTCACCAATTTCCTCGCCCATTAAAAGACACTTATCAATCACGTTTTGAGAGGCGAATCCTCTTTCTTCTTCCAGCTTCTTAACATAATTCTGAATATCTGTTAAAGTAGGATTTATTGTTAACTCAGGCATATTATTTCTTCAGTTTATTTCTAGAAATCTTTATGGATAATCTGTGAAACTTCGATTTCGTCTTTTACGCGTCTTAGTTTTTGCAACGAGGGTTTTTCACTCTCATATACTTTTTTTACTCCGTCGCCAAGCGCTTTTTCAATATCGCGGATATTCGAAACGAGACGGAAAAAACCCTGAACTTCGACTGATGCCGCCTGATCGCTGCCCCACATGGCGCGGTCGATTGTGATATGACGTTCAACAAATACTGCTCCAAGAGCGACAGCAGCAAATGAAGGCGCAAGTCCTGTTTCATGTCCGGAATAGCCGATCGGTACATCAGGATACATTTCTTTGAAAGTTCTTATCACTCTGAGATTGAGCTCTTCCAGTTTACAGGGATATGTGGAAGTTGATTGAGCAAGCAAGAGATTTTTTCTGCCGATTAATTCAACAGCCTTCTTAACCTGATCAATTGTCGACATGCCCGTTGATAACATAACCGGTTTCCCGGTTGATTTCACTTTCTGAAGAAGCCCGTTATCCGTAAGAGACGCGCTAGCAAGTTTGTACATCACCGGATTAAATTGTTCAAGAAAATCCACAGCGTCTTCATCCCAGGGAGATGCAAACCAATGAATTCCCTTCTCTCTGCAATATGTATCTATCTCAGAATAATCTCTTTCAGTGAATTCAACTTTTCTTCGGTAATCAATATATGTCATTCGTCCCCATGGCGTCTCTCTTTCAATAAACCATTGATCTTTGGGAACGCATAATTCGGGTGTGCGTTTCTGAAATTTTACGGCATCACATCCGGCAAAGACAGCTCCGTCAATTAATTTTTTAGCTATCTCCATTGACCCGTTATGATTTATACCGATCTCGGCGATTATATAAACCGGTTCACCGTCACCAATATATCTGTTGCCAATTTTTACTCTTGTCATAAATTTCCTTATGCTCTTTTTGATTCAATAATTATTTCGGCAAAATCTCTAAATGCTCCGTGTCCGCCCTTGCTTTCAACAATTATATCGGCAACCTCCTTCGCGAATTTTGTGGCGTCATTCGGGCATGCGGTTAGCCCGGTTTGTTTCATGATCTCAATATCATTTGTGTCATCACCGATATAGGCGACCTGATCGGGTGAAAGATTTTTTTCTTTCAGAATTCCCTGCAATACAGCTACTTTATTTTTAGCTCCCAGATGAAGTTCTGTAATTTTTAATTTCTCAGCCCGACGTTTGAGTAATTCAGAATCTTCAGCAGTAATAATTCCCGTTTCAATATTCGCCAAATCTCTCAGACGTTCCACTCCCATTCCGTCCCGTAGCGAGAATCTTTTGAACTCCTCTCCGCGAGGTGAATAATACGCGCCGGTGTCAGTGAGAACACCATCGCAGTCCGTAAGAACTAATTTTATTTTTTTCGCTTTTTTTATAATGTCGTTATCGAGATTTGCAATAAATGTTACCAAGCTGTCCATCCTCCGTCAACAATTAAATTAGCTCCCGTCATATAAGATGAGGCATCGCTGGCGAGAAAAATAATTGCGCCTTTGTAATCGTTGGGCTGCGCCATTCTGTTCAAAGGCGTTTTAGCCGAATATTTTTTTACGAAAAAATCATCCTGATTATTTTCAACACCTCCAGGCGTAAGTGTATTTACACGGACACCGTTTTTACCCCAATAGGAAGCAAGATAACGAGTAAACATTATCACAGCTCCTTTTGTGGCTGAGTATGCCGGTGGTTTATAAAATGCCTGGGTACCGTCTTCTTTAATGTAAAGCGATTGATCCGGCGCTGATATTCCGTAAGTGGAAGCAATGTTAATAATACTCCCCGATTTTTGATCCGCCATAACTTTACCGAAAATCTGCGAGCAGAGAAATACACCTGTCAGATTTACGTCAAGAGATTTTTGCCAGAGCTCAAGCGGATAGTTTTCGAACTTCGACTGTTCCGAAGCCGCTTTCGGATTTTCAAACATATCGTTAATCGCGGCATTGTTTACTAGGATATCAATGCGTCCGAATTTTTCAAGAATTTTATCACGGACAAATTCAACAGAATTTCTATTTGTTACATCAAGTGATAATCCGAGCGACTCAACGGGTAATTGTGACGCGAAATTTTCGCACTCTTCCCTGTTGATATCGGTAACCACAACATTCGCACCAGCTTCGGCAAGAGCTATGCAATGTTCCTTTCCGATAAGACCCAACGCACCGGTAACAATTGCTACTTTCCCTTTCAGTGAAAAAATGTCTGTCATTTTTTACTCATAGGTTTCGTGTTAAAATTACTGGTTTTTCTGAATGTCGGTTGAACCGGCTCGCCGCGTAATAATTCCTTTACTTTATTTTCGGCGACGGCTTTTTTCAATAGAGCTAAAACCTCATCGTAAACTTTCAGAGTGTAATTAATATCATCATCGGTATGCGAATAACACATGTTATGAAAACCCGACCATAGAATTCCGCGTTTAATCATTTCCTGCTGAACATATGATTTATTTATGAACGGGTCGCCTCCTTCTTCGGCAAAGGTAACCATCGAACGGAAGTTGTAACCGACAGCTTTTGTAAAACTCAATTCGTGTTTGGCAGCGAGTTCATTGTAACCATCTTTTAATTTTTTGCCTTGCATGTCAAGATACTCCGGGACATTCTTTTCTTTGAGTTCTTCAATTGTTGCTTTTGTTGCAGCAAGTGAAAGTACTTCACCGCCGAATGTTGTATAAAAAAATACATCCTGATCAGCGAGACCTAAAATATCTTTCCGCCCGGCAAGAACAGAAATCGGCATTCCGTTAGCGATAGCTTTTGAATATGTAGCAAGATCGGGTTTTATTCCGAAATATTCCTGAGCGCCGCCGAGAGCAATCCTGAATCCCGTCCACATCTCGTCAAAGATAAGAATCACATTATTCTTTTTGCAGAGCTCGGCTACCTTATGAAGAAAATTATCTTTGGGTTCCTGAAAAACCACTGGTTCAAGAATAACAGCGGCAACATCGCCGTCCATTGAATTTTTCAACGAGTCAATGTTATTGTAATTGAAGGTAAATGTATTAGCCATAATTTCTTCGGGTATGCCGGCGTTGAGCGCCAAAGTGCTTACATACCAATCATGCCATCCATGATAACCGCAGCAAAGAATTTTTTTCTTTCCCGTGAATGCTCTTGCAAGCCGCACCGCCGCGCTTGTAACATCCGCGCCGGTTTTACTGTAACGAACCGACTCGGCGTTAGGAATAATTTCTCTTATCAGTTCTGCTACTTCCACTTCAAGAGGATGCATGAGAGAAAATGTTATTCCGTCTTCAAGTTGTTTTTTTATTGCTTCGTCGGTTTTAGGATAAGCATAACCGAGCGACAATGGACCGATTCCCATGTTGTAATCAATGTACTCATTTCCGTCGGCATCCCAAACATGCGCGCCTTTTCCCTTTACAAGATATTTGGGGGCGACTCCCTTAACATACTGAGTGGGTCCTTTTGCTAAAGTCATTGTGACCGAAGGAATCAAACCGAGCGCACGATGATAAAATTCATCTGATTTTGTTATTGTAGGATAATCATTGTTGAATCCAATTTTGTTAGGCATTTCTATTTATTCCTTTAAGTCAGTAAAAGTAAGCGTGAATTTTTACTTATGTGCATTTTTATATTCGTCTATATTTTTCAATTCATCAAGATGATTCTCATACCAGTACCTACCGGCATACTTCGCGTTAATACTCTTTAAGTAAGGTTTTTCCTCCAGCAATTTAAGAATATCATTCATTCCAAACCGTGTATTTTTCGGATAAAGTTCTTCATAAATGGTTTTTATAAAATCATAGTCTTCTTCATAATCAATTGTCCATCGGTATGAAGCGCTGAAATTTAATCCTGATTTCCACTCAACATTTCCGATTCTGAACTTTTGCGGATTTTCCCAGATGTAAGGAGTCGTATGCTCACGCTCCAGCTCACGTTTGGCTTCATGCCAGGATTTTTCAAGAGCCGGGAATGACATTATCTCAACGTCGTTGCCATCGGGGAAAGTCGCGGGATGAAGATTGCTGACAAAATCATATTTATTTGTGTTGCTCAGATAGAACGAAATCACTTCATCAATTATTCCGGGATCGATAAGAGGACAATCCGAGGGAATCTTAACAACAGCATCGGCTCCGAATTTTTTAGCAGACTGATAATGACGATCAAGTAAATCTGTTGGGTGACCTCTGAAATAATTTATATCATTTTCCCGACATAGATTTTCAATGACATCATCGGATGGATTTACTGAAGTGGCTACAACAATTTTCCCGGATGTTTTTGAGAATTCCACACGTTCAATCATACGCAGCAACAACGGTTTATCGCATATTGGTAATAGTACTTTCTTCGGTAATCGCGTGGAACCGGTTCTTGCCTGAATGACAGTAATTACTTTAATATCTTCCATAGACCTATTCGTCAAATAACTTTTCCTAAAGTTAAGGACTTAGTCCGTTCAGTTTCAAGAAGCTTATAACCGATACGTGCAATATTTTTCGCCGACGTACCGTTGTTCTGAATCGGCGTGAGACTTCTCAATTCCTCAATATTGAATTCCGAATACACTTCTTTATTCAAAGCAATCCCAAGATAAACAACGGATGAAAAACGCGTAATCAGAATGTCACAGTTGGCAATCATGTGATTGGTATTTCCTGATGAAAAGACCAATGCACCGGGTGCGAATTTGTTTATTTCATAAACCGCGCGTTTCACATTTTCATTAGGATGAAGTTTAAAAATAATCTGTCTTGCTTCGGCAATACTCACGGCCTTTTCAATAAACTTTTTTCTGTTCTCATACCTGAAGGTTTCTCGTGTGTCGGAAGTTGCGACAAGCACATAATTCCTGTAAGGAAAATCATTATCCATATATTTTTTTATATTATCAAAGTTAGGAATTCCGGTTACACGGATTTTTTCCTCATTTATTCCTTTGCTGATAAATAAATCCCGATATCCTTCCGAGGCAACACAAAAATAATCGTAAGCGTCGGACAGACCCGTTACCGAAGTGCTTGCCATCCATCGGGGAAAATTCAAATACTTCACAAGATAGAAGGCAAGATTTTCAGGATCGGTCATTCCTTCCTGAACAAGCACTAATTTTTTACCGAGAATATTTTTCGGGACTATTAAGTCGGAACAGGTAAACACCAGATCATAATTATTTCTCTGAGCTTTGTAATCAATCTGAAGTTTATTAGCGCGCAGATAATTTTCCGTACGCATCCTGAACTGCCCGCCGAGAACAGAAAAATCGAGTATTCCTTTTCTGCTGAAATAATCTATGTATCCGTCTCCATAATACGGCGAGAAATAACAATCATAACCTTTATAGAACTTTGAGATCTGATGCATCATGGTTGTCTGATTCATCGAACCACAAATAAACAATATTTTACCTGACATGTTAAATCCGTTTTTGTGAGACTAGTAACAAAACAAATCCTGGCAAACAACTCTGAATCACAGGGAATCAAGAGCGCTGCGATTTGGATTATTAAAAGGAAAATTCGGTAAAAAAATATTCAGTAGTGTTAAGGCAAGATTACCTGTTTGTTAAGTAATTGTTAATGAATCGTTGATTGAGTTTCTGCTTTTTCGGAATTTATTTTATTCAGTCCGAGTAATTCCCTTCCGATATTCGCGATTTTAAGCGCTGACTGTCCGCCGTTCTGAATGGGCAGAAGTTTTTTCAGATAATTTATATCAAACGCGGAGTATACTTCTTTGCCGAGCGCGAGTCCGAGAAACGCGACTGATGAAAATTTGGTAATCAGCACTTCGCAGTTAGCGATCATCGGATCAACATCTTCATTCTGAAAGATAAGCGAACCGGGTGCGTATTTATCAATCTCTTTCTCAGCGCGTTTATATTTCTCGTTAGGATGAAGCTTAAAAATAATCTGTCGTCCCTTCGCTATTTTTTTAGCATACTTTATGAAATCTTTTCTATTCTCATAATTGAGTGTTTCCCGGGCGTCGGACGTTGCAACGAGAACATATCCCTTGTGGGGAAAATTATTCGAAAGGAGTGATTCTGCGTTATCAAAATTCGGTATTCCGGTAACAATCATTTTATCCGGGTTAACGCCGCGTTCAATGAACTGATTTCTGAATCCTTCGGAAGCGACACAAAAATAATCATAATAATCTGATAAACCCGTTGCAGCAGTGTTGCTCGCCCAACGGGGAAATTTCAAATACTTAACGAGATAAAAAAGAAATGAAATCGGTTCCATCATTCCTTCCTGAACCAGTATAAGTTTTTTCGTGCGGATATTCTTGGGAACAATAAGGTCAGAACCCGTGAACACAAGATCATAATTTCTTGATTCACCCCGGTAATCAATCTTAAGATCATGGGTCTTGAGATATGTTTCGGTTTGTTTGCGAAAATTACCTCCGAGAATGGTAAAATCAAGCAGTCCGGCTTTAACAAGAAGATTAAGAAATCCATCGGTGTAATAAGGAGAAAAATATGATTCGCAATCGGAAAAATACTTTGAGATTTTATGCATCATTTTGGTTTGATTTAAAGAACCACCGATAAAAAGAATATTCATAATAAAAATCCTACAATAAAGTATTCATCTCTCAATAAATACCCGTTAACGAATCAGGGGCTCTAAAATAGAAAAAAACTTAACAATATGTTAACGGATTATTGATTTGCAGTTAATATGAAAAATTTATCTTCGCGGGTAAAAAATCATAGTATAGGAATTATTATGCTAATTGCTCATTTATCCGATCTGCACCTGTGCAGCAAGTTTAAGCCTGAGAACATTCATAAAACCGAGCGGATTATTGAACGCGGATTAGAACAGGGTGTCGACCATTTTGTATTCACAGGAGACATTTCAGATAATGCAGATGTGAATGATTACAAAGTCTTTCGTGATTTACTAAAGAACTATGATTTACTTCATTCGGATAAATCCTCTGTTGTAATCGGCAACCATGATATTTTCGGAGGAGTAAGAATTCCCACTGATGTTCTTACATTTCCTTCAAAATGCAAGAACACAGACTATGAGACTAAATTAAAAGAATTCGTGGAGAGCTTCCGCGAACTTTTTGAAAATGTATTCTTCCCTCTCAAGGATAAATTTTTCCCTTACGCGAAAAATATTTCAGATACATTAATCATCGGGTTAAATTCTATCGACCGGTATTCTAAATTAAAGAATCCTTTCGCTTCAAACGGTAAAGTGGATCGTGAACAACGAAAAGGATTAAAGATGATTTTCGAACAGAAGGATTATGAATTACTCAACAAGATCCTTTTGATTCACCATCATTTCTACAAGAACAATATTGAACCAAAACCTTCGAACAATAGTCTGTGGGACAGGATTGAAAGTTTTACCATGAAATTACGCGGAAAGAAGAAACTCGTGAGTCTCCTAAGTGATATCGGAATTAATTTTGTACTCCACGGACACAGCCATGAAGTTCTTGAATACTCACGAAGAGGTTTAAGATTTCTTAACGCTGGCGGAGTAATCGATAACGGTGATCCTGATATCGCTCAACTAATATTATTAAGAACAGCACCCGAACAAATTTACAGCTGGACAGAAAATATTCCCCGGAAAACAGAAGGCAAGATTTATCTTGTTGAAGAGAAAGATGAGTTAATTAGCTCTGTTGTTAGTTAAAAGCGAAAAACTGTATATACTGTTAGCAAAATAACTTCACGGAGAGCTGTTTTAACAATGTTATTTCTTTGTGCCTCAGACTAAATGATTGTTGATAAGTTTATTCCTTGACGGTAATATACGTTTTGTATTTCTGCTCAAATACATGTTTCGTCACAAACCTAAGGCAGGGGCTCCATGACTCAAAGTTTGTTTGAGACAGCTCTTAAAATTTTCACTTAATGTTGAATGTAAAATAGTCAGGTTTTCGGGGAGTGATTATATTCCATACTTCTCCTCAATAATGTCGTTCTCAGTATTATGCAGACATTGTTTTATCATTCTTCTGAACTTGTACCACACTATTATTTTTTCGACAGGGATTACCGCGAGCAAACCCATCGCCAAATATAATTTTTCATAGAAAGGCAATAAAAACACCGTGAAAATTAGTCCGAGTATGAGGATTGTAAGGCTCTGACTGAATTCATAATCATAGTTAACGGTTATTTCGTTTTCATTAATGCTGATTGTTAATTCACATTTTCTGATACCGTTCAGTAAATTAAATCCCAGAACAGGAAAACGCATGGGGTGATTTTTAAACTGAATTGTTGATTTTGATTTTGTTACTTCGTCGACTCTGAAACTGTAAAACTTTCTCTTAATTCTTTTAAGAAATTCCACCCTGAAATTCTCAGCATTATGTTTCGTGATAAATTTCAGTGATTCTTTTGTTCTGAAAAATGTGAAATATTTAGTTGCCATTAAACCGCGCTGTTTATTTTTCTAAACTCTTTTTCTTGGTTAAGTTATAATTCTATACAGCTTCATGATCATACAAAAATATTGAGGGTTATTATTACAAGCAAAACTATGTCTAAATGAAAACTAAACCTAATTATGGCAAAATATTTTGTCACCAGACTGTTCGCGCGGGGTGTTACAGAACTAAATAATTATTCTGTGATCATTTGTTTTCCCGATAGGTCAAGCTGATTTGCATACGTTTAGAAGCGAAACATCTGCCGGCAAAAGTAAGCTTGAAAATCCGGAAGTTCATTGGTCGTTGGAAACTGTCATTGGTCATTGGAGGGAATTCGAGGTGGTGGGGGTGTCAGTGCGGCTTGGGCACATTGGTCATTCAGCCACGGCTGACAAATGGGCATTGGTGGTCATTCGTTATAATTCATGGTTAGGGGTTGGAATTGTGGATTTGGGGAGGAAGAGTTGTGACAGAATGGCAGGGTTTTGTTTGGGTTTTGGGGAATTTGTGAGTTGCGTT
>CAZEXO010000001.1:51113-70173 GCA_964516545.1 uncultured Melioribacteraceae bacterium | reverse complement strand
TTTATATTGATGATGTTCACATTAACATAAGACAATTCCTTCGGAATAAAATCTACGGCGCCCAATTCAAGAGCTTTAAGTGTTGCTTCGGCACCTTCTGTTGTTAATGAACTGATCATCAAAACGGAAGTGGGACAGTCTTTCATTATTTTTTCGAGCGCTGTCAACCCGTCCATTATAGGCATTTCAATGTCGAGAGTTACAATATCAGGTGAGATTTTTTTTACTAATTCATATCCTTCAAGACCATTTTTAGCGGTGGCAACAACTTCAATTTCATTATCGTCTTCAAGCATAATGCTTATCGCTTTCCGCATGAAGGCTGAATCATCTATTATTACAGCTTTTATTTTTGATTTCATTATTTCGATATATTGTTTATTAGTTCACTGATATCGAGAATCATCACAACCGTTCCGTCGCCTAAAATTGTTGAACCGGCAATACCGTGAATGTTGCCGAGATAATTCCCGAGTGATTTAATTACTATTTCTTTCTGACCGACTAATTCGTCTACCTTTATTCCATAACGTCTTTCGGCAATTCCTACAACAACAACATATTGCCAAACAGATTCGCTGCGCCGGAGATCTTTATATAAAAGTTCGTCGATAGCAATTAAAGGAAGTACATTATTGCGCAACGTAATTACTTGTCGCTGATTGATGGAATTAATATGATCTTTATGAACTCTCACAACTTCGATTACGGAGTTCAGCGGAATAACAACAATCTCATTAGATACTTTAACAATCATTCCCGGAATAATGGCAAGTGTAAGGGGCAGTTTGATAATAATTTTTGTCCCTTTGCCTTTTTCAGATTCGACAACAATTAAGCCGCGCAGTTTTGTTACATTGGTTTTGACAACATCCATTCCAACGCCGCGACCGGAAACATTCGTAACTTTTTGCGCGGTTGAAAATCCGGGCAGGAAAATAATATTATATGCATCCTGTTTTGATAATTCCCGGGCTTTTTCTTCTGTTAACAATCCTTTAGCAATGGCTTTTTCCTTAAGCATTTCATGGTCAATTCCTTTGCCATCGTCTTCAATGGTGATGAGTATGTTGTTTCCTTCATGTTCCGCTGAAAGTATGATTGTTCCCGTGGGATCTTTACCCAATGATTTTCTTACATCCGGAGTTTCCACTCCATGATCTACAGAGTTTCTGATAAGGTGAACCAACGGATCATTAATTTCCTCGATCAGCGTTTTATCAAGTTCAGTCTCTTCACCTTTTATTATCAGTCTTACTTCTTTTTGCGTATCTCGGGCCAAATCGCGCACAACCCTTGGGAACCTGTTAAAGACCTTGCCGATTTTCACCATTCTTGTTTTCATAACAATCAGTTGAAGTTCATCGGTCATAAGATCAATTTGTTTGGTTACGTCTGCCATATCGCGCGAAAGTTTTGTTCCCTCGTGTTCAATGGCAACTTCGCTGTTTACCTGCGCGAGTCTGTTTCTTCCTAAAACCAATTCGGAAGCAATATTCAATAGTTCATCGAGCCTTTCAATATCGACGCGTATATTTGTATCTTTTGATTTTTGCATGGCGCCGCTAATCACTTTATCAGCCGAGCTGCCTGAGGATTCTTTATTCGTGATACGATCCATCATTCCGATAGACTCAATTTTAATTTCCTCTATCGGTGGAAGTTCATCCTTTTCCTCATTATCAAAATCCTCCTCTTCGGTATCGATTACTTCTTCAATAACTTCAGGAATTTCTTCTCGTATGACTTCTTCTTTTTCAGAAGTTGCTTCTTCTTCTGTTTTTTTAGTCTTTCTGGTTGCGGCTTTTCTTTTTGTGGTTTTTGGTGCCGCCTCTTTTGGTTTTTCTTTTATCTCTGTTTTTGTCTCTGTCTTTGGTGTTTTTACATCTCCTGCTGAAGACGGATTTTCCAGTTTGTCAATTATCCGAACTAATTCTTTCACTTCAGATTCGATATCAACATCTTCGTTTTTATTCGTTTCAACGCATTCAGTAAGATTTTTAATTTTATCGAAACCGGCTAAGATTGCATCCATTATTTCAGTATTTATAATTGCCTCACCCTTGCGAAGTTTATTCAAAATATCTTCACATTTATGAGTAATGTGCTGCAATCTTTCAAGACCCAGAAATCCGGATGTTCCTTTGATAGTGTGAAAAGCACGGAAAATTTTATTCAGCAGTTCAGTGTCCTGCGGTGAATTTTCCAGTTCAACAAGATCAAGATCAAGATTTTCCAAAATTTCTTTGCTCTCCACGATAAAACTATCGAGGATATCTTTCATGTCGGGGTCGTTTAGTAATTCGTAATTATTCATTTTTTCTATGAGAATAGTTTATCAATATCGTCTTGCGATTGTTTAGCTTTCTGATCATTTAAAATACTGTCAACAGTTTCCTGATGAGATTTATCTCTTGAGTATCTGGCGTTCGGATCGAAAGTAGCCCCTGCAGGAACTGTTAATCGTTCATCCTGTAAATCCTTTATTTCAGCATCTGTTAAGTCAAGAATAAGCGAGGCAAGCTTGTCCTGAACTGATTCAATAAGATGATTTACCGCAGCGAGCTGTTGAGCTGTAACATCCTGAACCTGAAGCGAAATTGTAATATTATATGCGTCGTCCTTAGTTTTGCTGAATGCTTTCAGCAGCCAGTCAATTTTTTCAGTCAGATGATTATCTTTCTGATATTCCGAAATCAAATCCAAAGCGACTTTATCGTCCTTTAGATGCTCGGATAGTTTATTCATGATTTCCGATTTTCTCTTCTCTTTATCGTCAATCTCTTTTACAAGGGTTTCCATTTTGTGAATATCATCAGAAATAATATCAACGATATCGAGAATTTCAGTAGTTGCCAATTCATGAGCGCTTGTAACATTATTAATCTGATCCTGGGCTTTGGGAATTTTATTGGTGCTTTCGGCAATTGATTTATTGATGGTTTCCAAAAGCGGCACTGTATCTTTCATAAAGTCGATAAGACTTTGAATGATAGGGATTATTTTTTGCCCGTAGCTAAAAACCGATTTAAGGTCATTTAGTTTATCGAACAGCTGTGTCATATTTTCAACTTGTTTCATTCCATCCTCCACTTAAACGGCTTCTAAAATTTGATCAATTTTTTCCTTTAGCACCTGTGGAGTAAAAGGCTTGACAATATAGTTATTTACTTTTGCATTCAGCGCTTCGATGATATCTTCTTTAATACCGCGGGTGGTAACCATTAATATAGGAAGCGCAGAAAATTTACTGTCACTCCTGATTGCTTTTACCAACTCAAGTCCGGTTACTTCCGGCATATTCCAGTCGGTAATAACAAAATCAATATCACCATTCGCGGCAAGTTTATCCAAGGCGTCTCTGCCGTCCTGAGCTTCAACCCACTCAGAATATCCAAGGTTCTTTAATGAATTCGCAACAATTCTTCTCATTGTTACTGAATCGTCAACTATTAGAAATTTCATATCAACTACCTCTGCTCGATTAATTTAAATATTTAGATACTTCGTATAAAATTCTTTTGGGGTCAAACGGCTTCACAAGATAAGAATTTGCGCCGTAAGACATACCTTTTTCAATCTCTTCGCTGCTTCCAAGAGAGCTTAAAATAATTATTGGAATGTTTTTAAATTCCTCGTTACTCCTCACGGTTTTTATCAATTCAAAACCATCAATATTGGGCATGTTAAGATCCGTGATTATTAAATCTACTTTTTCATTCGGAATTTTTTCCAATGCTTCCATCCCGTCACATGCTGAGATAATTTCATATCCTTTCATGGTCAAGGCGAATGAGACAAACTTTCTTATTGTAGGAGAATCATCTGCTACCAGGATTACTTTTTTCATCCTAAATACTACCCCTTTTTGTATGTTATCGTCTTGGGAAAACTAACTAACTTAAACGCTTTCGATATCCCATGTAATGTTTCCGAATAACCTATAAACAAATATCCGCCGGGATTAAGTCCATTATATAAATGAGATACCACTTTTATTTTCGATTTCATATCGAAATAAATTAATACATTCGCGCAAAATATCACGTCAAAATTGTTCATGAGCTTCATCTGGGCATCGTCGTGCAGATTCAGAATTTTGAAAGAAACCAGATTTTTTATCGAAGG
The DNA here is from genome assembly GCA_964516545.1 of uncultured Melioribacteraceae bacterium. Taxonomy (GTDB): domain Bacteria; phylum Bacteroidota; class Ignavibacteria; order Ignavibacteriales; family Melioribacteraceae; genus JAHISV01. The sequence continues at coordinate 66,045 of CAZEXO010000001.1, read as the reverse complement.
ATCAACTTCATAGCCTTTAGGAACGGTTTTGAAATATTTTTTCAGATAATACTGCGGGGTATTTCTTATGGAATATTCCTTGTAAATTCCGTTTTTTGCCGTTTCAATGACTGCGTAATTAATATCCGTTCCCACGATTTCAAGTTCAATTCCCGGAGCTCTTGGTTTCATTAAATCATTCCAGATCATGGCAATAGAATACGCCTCTTCACCGGATGAACTGGCTGCGCTCCAGATCCTGATTTTATTTTTGCCTACTCTTTTTTTCGCGGCAATCAATTCGGGCAATATGCTCGAAACCAACGAATCTAATTGAGGCTGATTACGGAAAAAGAAAGTTTCATTAATAGTTATGGCTTCGTATAAGTATTTTTTTTCATCGTCAGATTTTGAATTCATCTTAAGATAATCAAGATATTTTTCAAAGCTTTCCAAGCCCAGATAATTTATTCTTTTTTGCAGCCGGCTTTCGAGCAAATATTTTTTATTATCCTGGAAATAAATTCCACAACTGTCATAAATATATTTTCTCCAGTCTTCAAAGACCTTATCATTAAGTTCCAGTTTTTTAACCGGCCCAAATTGTGAGGTTTTCAACTGTGATAAAACACTATTATAGTTTTGATCCATTTTCAAGCCTATATAAACAGAACTAATTAGTTCTTGTTTCTAAAATCATTTTTGCACGTTCATTAATCATTTCTTCCGGGTCATCTGCCAATTTCCGGAGCGCGGCAGTTGAGTTTTCATTGTCAATTGAATCCAGTATTTCCAATAGTTTTAGTCTGTTCCATAAGTTATCGTCGTTCAGCATTGTGTCAAGGAATAAAAACGCGTTCTCCCGGTCAATATGGAAAAGTAATTCCATTGAGGTTTTTCGTACTTCTTCATCAGGATTTTCCAAACAACGCGTAAATGAGTCGGTTAAGTTTCTTAGCTCAATCGGACCCAGAAGAGAATTAAAATCAATCCCCTCGTAAATCAATATATCCTGAAGCAAATAAAGCAGACTTCTCAGGTTTTCTTCGCCCTTTTGAAGTAGTTCAATTATTCCTCTTATTATAACAGCTGGATTTTCAAGAAATTTAGGTTTCAGGGCATCATCAAGTTCGGTATCCGTACCCCATATTTTCAGACATGCCAGAATAATTTCTTTGTCGTTAAATTCACTAACCAGCAAAGCTGCAACTTTTTTGTACTGTGGTTCAGCTTCAATCAGAGTGTTAAGAATAATATTTTTCATTCTTTCATCAAAGGGAATGTCGAACTGGTATTTTTCTTTCAGCGCGTAAATTGAAGCTAAAACGGGATAAACAAGCGCTCCTTCCAAATTGTTGAGTTCCGAAAGCAGAAAAAAGAAAATGCTTTCATCTCCGATGAGACCGAAACTTTCTATAATCGAAAATTTCGTTAATTCATCTTCAGATTTGTAAATCTTCTGCATAAAATCTAACGCGGCTTTGGAACCTATTTTGCCCATTGCTTCAATCACTGTCGGTCTGAAAAGTTCATTTTGTTCATATACTTTAGCGAGATAATCAAGACACCTATCACATTGAATATTTCCAAGGGCTTCAACACATGCAAGAACAATGTTGTCATCATCGGTGACTTTTAGCAGGTTTAGGATTGCCTCGCTCGATTGATGGTCTTTTATAAGACCAAGTATATCAACTACGAATTTTTTATCATCATGATCCCCTTTTGGGATATAGTCAATGAGAGCCGGAATACTCGGTACGCCAATTTTAAGTAATACTTCGCCTGCCAGATTTCTTATTGAGATATCTTTTGCTGATACAAGTCCGATAATTTTTTCCGGTATTGATGGATTACCATTTACTGTTAACGCCATCGAGACCACATTCCTCACGCCTTTATCTTCATCCTGCAGAAGTGAGGATATTTTTGTGCAGAGAACATCATCCCACTCCTCAAACATAACTGATTCAATTGCGCCTGATCTTTCGGAAGGGTCTTTGGATTCGAGTAAACTGAGTAGGTTTTGTGTGTTGATGCTTTCTTCCATATTTATTCCCTGAAATTCTCTTTTTTGCCTAAAATGATTATCGAAAGAAAAACTTATTACTTAATGACCAAATGCCATAAAGTCAAATTTAATGCCGTAATTTTTCCTGTTTCTCCTTAAAAAACAAAACATTCTTCCTGGGCAAGCATAATATTAGCCATCTGCCCGATATTATCCGCCATATCATCGCAATATTTTCACAGTAATTTTCTCTCTTTAACACATAATAATACTTTGAGATACAAATCAGTATTTTTAACAAGTATTTCCTTCTTCTGTTTTTAACAAAACTCTTTTTTCCTGTAGTTCCGTCATCTTGAAGAATAGGAAAATCATACCAATTATTATTCTAAATCGGTGGCATTATAATTGTTTAGATTTTATGTGTCTTTTGGCTACATAATTTAACCAGTTATTTTTTTTTGAGGGGTGGATGGAAAGAATCAGCATACTTGTTGTTGAGGACGAAAAAGTAATTGCCGAATCTCTGCGACTAACGCTTAAAGAAATGCAATATTCAGTTTTGGATGTTGTTACCTGCGGCGAAGATGCGCTTGAATTCCTAAGCCAGGTTACTCCGGATATTATTCTAATGGATATTAATTTGCCTGGTGAATTGAATGGAATCAGAACCGCTCAACACATTAACTCGAAATTTGATATACCAATAATTTATCTTACAGCTCATGGCGACCAGGCAACTCTGCACAAAGCTCTGGAAACATTGCCATCAGCTTATATTTTAAAACCGTTCAAGGACAGCGAATTAAGAATCGCCATAGAACTTGCCTGTAGTAAATATCAGGTCGAAAAAAAATTAAGAGCAAGTGAAAACAAATTTCGCACTTTACATGAAACCATGAAACAGGGTGTAATCTTTCAAGATGCTGAAGGAAGAATTATCTCAGTAAATCCTGCAGCCGAAAGAATTTTAGGTTTAACCGAAGTTGATTTAGGAATAACAACTTACGAGCTTTTTAGTAATTCTATGCGCGCTAACGGACGAATTCTCGAAAAAGACGAATTCCCCTCTGTGGTGGCTTTAAAAACCGGTATTCCTATTAATGATTTTATCATTGGCATTATAAACAAAAAAACAAATGAATTAAAATGGCTGCGTATTGATGCGCGTCCCTTAACCCGGGTTGAAGATCAAAAACCATCGCAGGTTTACACTCTTTTTGAAGATATCACTGAACAGATGCAACAGGAGAAAATGCTGGTTCAGGCAAAAGAAAATGCCGAAAAATCTGACAGATTAAAAACCGAATTTCTGGCTCAGATGTCGCATGAAATCCGCACGCCGATTAATAATATCCTCACATTTATTAATCTTTTGCGCGAGGAGTTTGAGGATAAACTACCGGAAGAATTACAATCAAGTTTTACTATACTTGACAGCAGCAGTAAAAGACTTATCCGAACGATTGAGTTAATTCTTAATATGTCAAAAATACAGACTGGAAATTTTGAGACAAACTTTGAAAAAATTGATCTTGTGAAAGATATACTTGATGATATAGTTATTGAATTTTATTCCAGAGCCCATGAAAAAGGTCTTGAATTTATTGTTGATAAATCGGCTTTAAAGACAGAAATCATCGGTGATAAATATTCGGTCGGGCAAATTTTTGTGAATCTGGTTGGAAATGCTTTGAAATATACAGAAAATGGCTATATCAAAATTATTGTCTCCAACCGTGGTGAAAATCTTTTCGTTAGTATTGAAGACACAGGCAAAGGGATTTCAGAGGAGTATCTTCCTCATCTCTTTCAGCCATTTACCCAGGAAGATTCAGGTTATACACGAAGGTTTGAAGGAACCGGGCTTGGATTATCATTAGTAAAAAAATACACGGAGATTAATAACGCTTTAATATCGGTCGAGAGTCAACAAGGCAAAGGAACAACTTTTTGCCTTGAATTCAAGACAGCATAATTCAGTTAACGCTTTTCGTTATTTCGATATTAAGTTGTTCCATTTTATAACGCAGCTTACTGCGGGAAACACCCAGCAATTTAGCGGCTTTTACCTGATTGCCGTTTGTAAGTTTAAGAGTCTGCAGAATTAATGATTTCAGTACTTCACCCTGTGATATACCTGAAGCCGGTATCTTTAGAATAAATTTATCATCATCGGTTTTTTGTCTCGAAACATTATCGAAAAGGAAATGAAAGTGTTTCTCTTTGAGTTCATCCTCTTCAATGAGCAAGACCGCTCTTTCAACCACATTTCTCAGTTCTCTGATGTTGCCTTTCCAGTAATAATTCTGCAAACGGTTTAATGCAGATGACTCAACCCCTTTTATTACTTTCCCGAACTTCGCGGCAAATTCATTCATGAAAGTATAAACAAGAACCGGAATATCTTCTTTCCTTTCCCTGAGGGGAGGAACCAATATCTTTGCTACGTTCAGACGATAATAAAGGTCTTCTCTGAAATTACCTTTTTTAACTTCATCCTCCAGACTTCTGTTTGTAGCGGCAAGAACTCTGACATCGACGGAAATTTCTTTTTCACCGCCCAGTCTGTAGAATTTTTTCTCTTCGAGAACACGAAGTAATTTAACCTGGAGGTCAAGAGAAAGTTCTCCGATTTCATCAAGAAGAATGGTTCCTTTATCGGCAAGTTCAAATTTGCCTAATTTAGTTTTTTGAGCCGCACCGGTAAATGCTCCTTTTTCATGTCCGAACAATTCACTTTCCGCCAGGTCTTTGGGGATTGTCGCGCAGTTTATTTGTATGAAACTGCCTTTTGAGCGGGGACTTAGCTGGTGAACATATCTGGCAAAAACTTCCTTACCGCTGCCGCTTTCACCTTCAATTAAGATGGTTGTGTCGGAACTTTTCGAAAGTTTTTCAACATTCGAAACAACACGCTGAATGTTCTTGCTTTTGCCGAAAAATTCACGGGATAGTTCATCTCCCTTTAATAGTTCATTCAGTTTATTTACTTCAAAACGAAGATTAATATTTTCAAGCGCTCTGTCGAGAACCAATTTTAACTGATCGAGGTCAATTGGTTTTAGTAAAAAATCGAAAGCTCCCGATTTCATGGCGGTAACCGCGGTTTTTACGTCTGAATAACCCGTTATCATAATCACAGGAATATGGATGAATTTTTTCTGGATTTCGATGAGAAGGTCAAGTCCGCTGTGGGTTGTTAAGTAAATATCCAGCATTATTACATCCGGGTCCAAAGTCTGAATTGTTTCCAGAGCCTGACCGGCTTCCATGCAGGCTTCGGCATCATAACCCAGTTTTACGAGAACTTTTTTTAGCGAAGCACAAACGAGGTTATCATCATCTATTATGAGAATTTTAATCTTCATATTTATCCCGAAGTAATTTTGGATCGAAAATTAATTTGAACTGTGTGCCGCAACCGTGCTCGCTGTTAAGTATTATTTTGGCTTCATGTTCATCCAGAATACTTTTACACACGCTTAAACCCAAACCGATTCCGTTTTGCTTACTGGTATAAAAATCGGTAAAAATTTTCTCCTGGTTATGTTTTTCAATTCCGACACCATTATCCTGAATAATCCATACCAGATATTCTTTTTCGCCGTTAGTTTCAATTAAAGAATGAATTTTAACAACTCCGTTTTTACCAACAGCCTCAATTGCATTGGAAATAAGATTGATAAAAACCTGTAAGATTTTATTTCTGTTGAAGTGAAAATTTGGGAGTGAGAGATCAAGATATTTTTCTACGTCGATATTTCTTTTTTGAATCGCACCATGGAGGATTTCAAGAGCGTTTTCAGTTATTTGATTTATATCTCCGATTTCATAATCCGCCTGACTTTTACGGGAAAAATCAAGAAGACTATTTACAAGATATTCCATACGTTCAACTGCGTCACGGCAGGCAAACACTGATTCCTTAATTTCTTCAGTCATTTCTTCCTGAAGCATGTTAAGATAATCCAAATTCAGTTTTATGGCGGATAAAGGATTTCTGATTTCATGCAAAAGGTTGGCTGATAATTTACCCAGCAATTGAAGCTTATTATCTTGAATTTGGTTATCTGACATTAATGCGTTCTATTATTCTTGTTATGCTTAATAAACATACAAAAATAATAAATAATTGAACACAAATTCGCAATCGTTTTTATGAGGAATTATCCCGGGCAATTAAGAATAAAACTCCGGGGCAGAAATTATTTTGAAGTCAGTTCTTTCAGAATAGCGTCAGCTATTGAATTAATAACTTCATCTGAATCATAGAATTTGGAATCAATTCTCTCGCGAATAACAGCTTCGTTTTTGATTTTTTCATTCTTTAGCTTTGCTTCGCTCGAAATTTCCAACTTGTCTTCGATTTTTGAAGATTTAGTTTTTATCTCAGACTTATCGTTTTTGATTTCTCTGGGGAGAAACGAATTTGGTGTTAAGCCACTAATCTTCATTTTATCACCTATTGTAATTTGCAATTTTTTTTGAATTCATCAAGTTTTTAAGTTCAACCGCAACGGTTTCACTTTCTTCCCTGTTTTTCTTTATCAGATTATCGTAACTATTCTTAATTTGTTTAGCCAAAAATAGCAATTCTTTTTCATTATTCTTTAAAATCTCTTCTGGGTATTTGATTTTAAGCGATGAACGCATTTTTTGAGCTTTCTCTGCTTTCTCAATAATCAAATGAAAGTTATCTTCAAAATTATCGGAGTTTATATTATCGAGACCTGTTAAAACTTCTCTCATTATATTTTGAATCGTGCCTATTTCACCCGCAATATTCATTTATCCCCCTAATAATATGATTCTGTACTGGTACTGCCCGATGAAAATAATGATGATGAACTTAATAAAGTAGCGTATTGTAACTGCAAGTTTTGATACTTATTCCTCAAAACCTCAGCAGTTTTGTCAATGCTTGACTGAATGGAACTGATTCTCTTATCAATATATGATGTTGAACTGTTATAAGTGTCAATTGAAGTTGTCAGATAACCTTCAGCACCCACATAAGATTCAATTCCTGAATATAATTTTGTAGCTAAACCGTTTTCGGATGTAAAAAGATCTTTTACCTCGGATATATTTTCCGTTAATTTCTGATTAAGCAAACTGCTGTCGGAAATGGATAATCCACTGGTTGAATTGAAAGAAATACCTATCTGAGATAAATAATTTATTGTTCCACTGGCCAATCCTGTAACCGGCTGGTAAGCGATTGTTCTGAGTGTATTTAAAAGTGAAGATGTGTTAGCCTCACCCAGAAGCACACCTCTGACTCCATCGCTTGACATACTTTTGGTTTTCAGAAATGTGTATACATCATTAAAAGTGTTAATAAAACTTTCTATCTGACCTTTAACTTCTTCATTATTATTCGAAATAGAGATATTAACTTTATTATCAGTCTCTTTCATAACAGACTTAAAATCAAAGGTTAATCCCTCAACAAGATCGGTTACTGAGTTGGAATTTTTCTGAATGTTCAGTCCGTTAAAAGTGAATTTAGTATTCAGAAGATTATTCGCATCAGTGATATCGGAGTAAACAAAACCCGGTGTATCTGGATCGCCGCTCTGGTCAAACGAAGGTCTGCTTGTTCCTAAATTAAGTCCTATTTCCGCAAGCGCTGTTGAAGTTCCTGAATCCGATAATTCTTTTATTCTGTAATCAAGACCTGTGTTCTTAGAACTCATGGAGAGTTGATGAACGCCGGATCTTGGAGTAAATACTGAAGCGGTGACCATTCCTGAAGCGGCTTTTTCTTTTGTTGTCTCAATATTCAGGTCAGTGATTATATCATTGCCGCTTTTATGGGAAATAGAAATATAGTGATCTGAATTTTCTACCTGTAATTGAAGTCTGACATCACCCGGATTCGGAGAATCAGTAATTTTTTCTGCTGTTAGACCGGCGATATCAGTATTAATCTTAGAAACTAATTCATCAATCAGCTCCTCATAAGTACCGCCGCCATCAACGGTAATGTCTGTTTCTGTTCCGTTAAGATTAATTGTAAAAGTACTGGTTCCGCCCGCGTAAGAAGAAGATCCTGTTTTAGCATCGCTTGTAACAACAGCTTTATCCGAATTGATGGCCTGTTGGATGGCTTCCATTACTTCTTTATTGGTTTCGGTACCGTCAAATTCAACGTCAATCGCGCTTGTAAATTCACCTGTAGACCCATCGCCTGTTTTCAGAACGAAAGAATGACTGCCGGAAAGAGTTGTTAAGGTATCGGTTGCCATATCCTTTGATACAGCAATATCATTTTTGGCCAATTGAGAAATAAAGAAATCATAACTTCCTAAAGAAGCTGTTTTTCCGGCTGTGGCAGTAAGAAAATTCTCATTGCTTGAAACTGCTTTCTTAGTGTTGAAAAGTGACGTTGAAGTAGAAGTTTTAAAGTCAGTCAGCAGTGTTTTCATTGATGATAATTTTGTGCTGAGTTGACTTAAGGCAGTTCCAATATTGCTGAACTTTGATTTTCTTGTTGCAAGCGGCTGAATTCGGCGTTCGTATTGAGCCTGTTTATAACTTGTAACAAAACTGTTTATACCTGATGTTGTTAGTGATGAAGTGGCCATCTTACATCATCCGTTAATTATTAAATTTTATAATTTACCCTGTTGCCTGAGTACAACCGTCCATGAATCCCGTAAATCGCTGAGTATTTTTTCAACGATATCGTAATTACGTTTTCTCATTTGTTCCTGGCAGAATTTGTATAATTTGAGTAAGCCAAGAGATACTTCACTTACTTCTTTGCTGTCATAGTTGAGTGCGAATATCAATTCGTTCAATGCCGCGTTTGTTTTCTCGAGATTGTGTGCTCTGCATTTGGCAATTGCAAAATCGTAGACTTTCATTATTAGTTTTTCGGGAGTTGTCTCCAGAACACTATTAGTAAGATAGTTTTTTGCCCGGTTAGGTCTTGTCCTTGTGTCGGCAGCAGTATACATTTTTATTCATCCTCTTCAATTTTCGTTTTTCAAAAACTCTTCCGGTTACCCGGAAGAGTTTTTATATCAATGAGAAAAGACCAATACTATTATTGGAATAATTGGAGTATTTGCTGAGGAGCGGCATTCATTTGAGCCAACATTGCTGTAGCAGCCTGACCGCCAATCGATGATTTAGTAGCATTCAATTGTTCCATTGCCATATCAGCATCGAAGAGACGGGAAACTGAAGCTTCAGAGTTTGCAATAGCCACTGTTAAGAAGTCGTCTTTTGCTTCAAGACGTTGCATGTAGTTACCAACTTTACCCAGAGCACCAGTAACGGTATTTTCAAAAGCGGTGAGACCTGATTCAAGGGCTGTAAAATTAGTTCTTGTTGAAGCAGATGAAAGAAGATCGATTCCTGCTTTTGATGTACCGAAATTGTTGATAACATCATCTGCATAATCAACAGTTAATACTTCACCTGAAGTAACACCTGTTTGGAAACTGAAACCAGTCTGAGCAGTTGTTGTTAAAAGAGCAGTATCATTGAATTTAGTATTCTCAATACCGTTCTTTATTTCATCAGCTATAGCTTTGATGTCAAGCTGTAAAGCATTTAAGTCGGCGGAAGCATTACCGGAGTCAGCTATTTTCGATTTGATCTGAGTAATCATATCACGAATAGCAACCAACTGACCTTCAGCTGTAGCTAACATATCCTGAGCGGAACCAACGTTTTTCTGAGCTGATTTCATTAATGATACTTTTGCTTCAAGAGCTTTACCTACGTTGAAACCTGAAGTATCATCAGCAACGCTGTTGATTCTTTTTTGGGTGGCTAATCTCAACTGAGCTTTTTCAGTTTGAGAATTCAGTTTTGCGAGCGCATTGTAAGCCTTTAACGCTCCTACGTTTGTTGCGATTTGGAAAGTAGACATTTGAACCTCCATGTTGTTTTGTTGTTATTTAGGCATCCTTGCCTTGTTAATTTTTCAGACCTTCTATTATCTTAATCGCTTTGTGAGCCTTACTAAAATAATATTTGATCCTTTTCTCAACTCTATTATCGGAGGTTGTTTACAAAAGTTTAATAGTTTTTTAAAAAATATTAAGCAGACAATGTGAGACTGTTCACAAACACTCTATAGACAGATAATGAACTTATCTACTAACCTTATGCATGGAGAGAATTTTTTACCGCCAAGGCTCAAACCTGCCTGCGGTAGACAGGGACATCAAGATCAAATTGATTATTCATTTGTTTATCGGCATTTCCAAGAGTCTTAACATATTTGCATGCCTATAAACAGATTTGTGGTATAGGATTTTTGAATGTTAGAGTAACGTCTGTTATTACACAACGAACAGTTTGAAAAACTAAATACCGAAAAGAGTTATCTGTGTAATTATTTCTTTTTAGCGGCAATCATATCACGGGTTTTTCTTTCGAAGTCGAGAATGTGTTTGAGAATCAAGGGGTTATCTGCAAATCTCTTCTTACTATCATCTAAAAGTAAGTTCAATTTATCGAAATCATTTTTCTCAAAATACAGAGATGCCAAATAGAAGACTGGCGTTGGCTCATCGTTAAATTCACGAAGTGATTTTTCAAAAAGAGAAATTGCCTCGTTTATTTTGCCATGCTTACTTAAAGCGAGCCCAAGTTTATTCTTAATCTTTATATCATCCTTAAATTTTTCAGCCGCCAGATTGAGTAATTTGATTTTCACTTCACCATTGGAATAGTTAGAAATCAGATCCAGATAAAAATCCATATTCTTTTTATTCAGAAGTTTATTAAAAATTGAGAACTGCTCATTCTCCAATATCTTATTTTGTGCTATAGCAACTAAAAAATCAACTTCATCATTAAACGTATAATCCTTCTTATCAAAATCCCGCTCCATTGCTTCTAAAAAATACAGAAGACCTTCATTAATATTTTTGTCAATTGATATCTTCAAACCATGGTAAAGTACCTCTTCCGAATCCAGTCTTACATCCAACGCTGTTAATGCTTCAGTCGATTCCAAATTCTTTTTGTTTTCCTCGTAGGCTTTTTTGCATAAGTCAACTGCAAGTTTACCGTTTCCCAAACGAAACAGAATATCAGAGCCAACATAATTAAGCAAAGGGTGATTGGGATTTTTTTTCAGTCCTTTCTCCAGTAATTCCAATGCTTGTTGATTATTTTTATTATTCAGCTCATATTCAGCAACATACGCGGAGGATATCGCAAAATACGAATCACTGAGTTTCGGATCTTTTAATGCTATCGAATAATATTCTGCAGCATTAATTTTATCGCCCAGTATGCTGTAAGTGTTGCCTAATTGAAATGCCGTGTAAGATGATTTACCGGTTTTGTAATCCTCAAGAAGCAGTAAAAGATTTCTCTTGGCTTTTTGTTTTAGTCCGTCACGTTCAAGGTTATAGCCGATATGTGTAATAGTTATTTTACTATTTATCACCTGATAATTTTTTTCTTCTAAAGATTTTTCTATCTGCTCATGCGCGCGTCCTCTGAACTCAATCCCCGGTGAATTTTTGAACAAGCGCGTATATTTCATGAGGTTCGGTTTTTTATTGATCTCATCAACATTGTAAACATTACAATAGACGGATAATTTTTTGTTCGTACTTGTTATTTTTTTTAATTCCCGGACTGATTCCCGATTCAACCTTTCATCGGCGTCAAGATATAAAATCCATTCTCCGGTACATTTTGACAAGGAGTAATTGCGCGCCGCGGAAAAATCATTTATCCATTCAAAGTGAAAAATTTCTGCTCCGTACTCTTTGGCTATTTCGATAGTTCTGTCCGTTGAACCCGTATCAACAATCACCATTTCATTAACAACATCTTTAACTGATTCAAGACAATCCCTGAGATACTTTTCCTCGTTTTTTACAATCATGCATAGAGATAATTTAGCCAAATTTATTTCCTCAAATTATTCGGACTGATCAGATTCATTCATTTTGCTGATTTATATATTGAAAATTCCCAAGAGCAATTTCGTTCTCAGGATCAATGGATAACACTTTATTGATTAGTTGAAGGGCATCCATAAATTTATTTTCAACTATATTAATCACTGCAAGATCATTAAGCGCATCAATATAATCCGGAGCTTTGTCAAGCAGTTCTGTTAAAATTTGTTTTGCCTGTTCATATTCCTCTTTTTCAATCAGCGCTTCTGCATGTTGAATTATTTCTGCCGGGTCATAATCAATAAGTTTGTTATCAGATTTATCATATCCTAATTTTTCATTTATCATCTCTAGTTTTTTTTGCGCTTCAAAGTTATTATGATCATTCTTAACCGCCCATTCAAACATTGTTTTAGCCTCTTCCAGCATCTCCAAAGCATAAAATACTTCTCCTAAACCCTGGCATGCAGTACTGGATTCAGGTTCAGTTTTTAACTCTTCCTCATAATACATTTTGGCTTTTTCGTAGTCCTGGTTAAAGAACGCGATTTTTCCGGCCAGGTTCAATACATCACAAAACTTTATTTCTTCATAACCCTTTTTTGCCGATTCGGGATATGAGCTGATTGCTTTCTCAATCTCAACATCAGCCAATTTTATTTCATTATCTTCGGCATGTTGAACGGCTCGTTCAAAGTGTTTTTTAAAATCATCCTTATTAATAGAATACTTGATTGATCTGATTTTAATTTCCACACCTTCCAGCCATACTTCTTCAGTTGTTCCGCCCCATTTTTCTTTAAATTTCTGTCGGTTGATGTCACTAAGTTTTATTCTTCTTTCTTCACCCATCGCCGAGAAGGAAACAGAACCATGATGATGAATGAAAATATCCGGCGCGATTATTCCTTTAAATCCCCCTAACTGCGCGCGAAGACAAAAATCATCATCTTCATAATAACCGGGAGAAAATCTTTCATCCAACCCGCCTATTTTATCAATTACTTCCCTCTTAATTAATGTGAACAAAAAAGCAATTCGCGGAAAAATATAATGTTTACCTTTATTCTTGAGTCTTAACCTGTTAGCATAAGCATGCATCTGGTTCATAGTGGTGTACTTTGCTTTTTTATCCCACTGCGGTCCGCTTGCTTCGTTGCTAATTACGCCAACAAGACCAACCTTTTCGTTGAGTTCTGCAATTTCTATCATTCTGTCAATACTGCCTTTCGTGCAAACCGTATCATTGTTTACCAATAATATATACTTGCCGGAGGATTCCTGTAATCCCCGGTTAACAGACTTTGGGAAACCGGAATTAACTTCATTTCTTATCACGGTTATTTTTTTATTCTCCTTAAACGGAGTAAACAGGTCTTCCGTTGAGCCGTCATCAACAATAATTATTTCATAAGGTGATTTTGTAGATTTCTCTATACTTTTTACGGCTTCAACTACATATTCACTTTTATTGTATGTGGGAATAATAATTGAGACTAAATCCTCAGCGCTTTTCTCATGAATTTCTTCTGAAGGAATTAAAATATTTTTTAATTCACCATCTGATAATTCTTTTGGCGCGGATATTTTCCCGAGTATTTTATCAACAACAGACTGATCAAACTTTTTTTCCAAAATTGATTCAAAAACATTAACAAGAGAATTAAAACTGCTTATTTCGTTGTATTCATATGATGTTTTAACACCTTCGGCAACCAGAGGGTAAACAGAGTCAGAATTTTGCATAATTTCAATAATTATTTTTGCCAGTGTTTCTTTATCACCATAGTTTATTATCCGGGAATTTTTTCCGTCGATACAAAAACTTTCCGCACCCATATTATATGTTGTTATTACCGGAGTCCCGGATGCCATTGCCTCCAAAAGAGGGAGTGAGAAACCCTCGTAAACTGAACTGCAAATCAGAATACTGCTGTTTTGCAGAATCGCACTTACTTCATTGGATGTTAGGTTTGTCATTATTTCGACCTTTATGCCGACATTCTTCTCAAGATTCTTTTCCATCTCTTTTTTATCCGGCGGTGTAAATCCCATAATAATTTTCAGCTTTAGGTCTTCAATTTTGTATTTGGAACTTTGAATTATTTTTAAAGTATTTACAAGAAATGGAAATCCCTTTAAGAAATGAAACGGATTGCCAATAAAAACAATGGATTTATCTCTCGATTTTAGGGGAACAGAAGGATTAAAGATACTGTGATCTATTGAATTTGGTACGTAATAACTTGATTTCATGAACCTGTTATCAAACAGATCAATCAAATGTTTTGAAATGACAATACTGCCTATCGGAAGAGAGTGCATCTCATCGAACATAAATTTATTAGACCGCACATCTTCAAAATATTCGCCATAATGATAACCTTCATAACCCTGACAAAACAGCAATACCCGTGAAGGATGAACTTTCTGGATAATTGCCGGGACTTCAAAAATGCTGAAAACAATTATCTGATTAAATTCCTTTTCATCAAGTTCATCAAAGCTTTTTAATCTTTTGAAGTTGATTTTAAAATCAATCCATCTGGGTTCGGGTTCAAAAGAGTAAACTACAACTTCAACCCCGAGTTTCATCAACCAATAAATATGTTTTAAGGCAATTTTAGCGCCGCCCGTAATTATATGAGCATCTTTTAGAAAATAAGCTACTCTTGGTTTTTTATTTTTACTTGCAACTCCCGTACTTTTAAGATTATCATACTTCGTTTTCAGGTAGTCGGAGAATGCATCTTCAGTAAATATAAAATTCTGTTTACATTTCGGGCAGTTAAAATCTGCCTGCCCCGGTATCTTTTTAAATTCCTGTATGGAGTGATATTCAAACTCATGCGAACAGTTCGGGCAATTAATTCTCAGTTTATGTTCAATGCTGTTTATACTTTTTGTCCCCCGAAAAATTTCCCATCCAAGAATTGATTCTATTGGTAAAATTTTCTCCGGCTCCTGAATAAGGTAAGACTGTCTGTACTTTTTCTTTATTTCATTTGTTTCAATTATCGGAAGATTACCATGTCGCGACACCGAACTATCATTC
>CAZEXO010000001.1:24560-51103 GCA_964516545.1 uncultured Melioribacteraceae bacterium | reverse complement strand
GTAATATACTCCTACTGATTCATTTAAGTGTATGAATTCATATTTTTGAGCGGCTCTTAACCAGAATTCATAATCAGCAGAAGATTGATATCCTTCATCAAAACTCCCGAATTCATCGTGAAGAGATTTTCTCCAGACCGGATGTGGTCCGATATAACATTTCTCAAGCATCTCTATTTTGTCGAAGTCAGGCCAGTTCAGATATCCCAACACCTTACAATTTTCGAAAGTATCATTTTCTACTTCGGAAATAACTGAGTTACCGTAAGCAAGCACTTTGTCAGGATTTTTTTCTAACAGATCGACCAGCATTTCCAAACCGTTAGCTCTGTGTCTGTCATCGGCATTCGCGTTTGTAAGATATTTTCCTCTTGCCGCGCGTACTCCTCGGTTCCATGCCTGATAAACAGTTTCCCGCTCAGGAATTCTTATGTAGTTTATATTAGGATAATTTTTTACATACTCGTCAATAATTATTTTTTCATTTTGTTGTGAACCGGTTTCAACAATTATGATTTCCATTTCACCGCGTTTGTAGATTGTCTGCGCTGTTAAGTCCTCCATACATCCGCGCATGAATCTTTCGGCATTATAAACAGAGACAATTGCCGATAATTTTATTTCAGAGGTACTCGGAACAGTATCCTCTTGTACCGGTAGAACTTGATTTTTTTGATTTACCGAATCTTTCGATAATTCATTGCCGGAAACAAATTTTTCATTAAGGAACTGTAAATTACCAAGAGCAACATCATTCTTTGGATCAATTTTTATCACCTTCAAAAGAATATTAAGAGCAGTTTCCCAATTCTCAGCAATAATTTCAGCAACGGCAAAATTATTCAGCGCATCAACATTTTCTGGATCAAAGGATAAAATATTATGAAGAAGTTTTTTTGCCTTGTCCGGTTGGTTTGCTTCAATAGCTTCCTCCGCAAGGTAAAGAATAGTTTTGCAATAAGTCGAATTTTGATTCCCTTTTACTTCCTTCAATTCAACCTTGTCAGGAGAGATAAAACGCGATAACATTCTCCCGAATAACTTACGGCTCTTATCATCCGGTAATTCATTAAAAAATATTTTGGGGTTTTGTGAAGTATTCATCAAAACATCTTCGATGGCTTTTGATAATACTGCCGTATCAATATCTTTTACGCAGTGAGTTCTCTCATATTTACAGACCCAGTTACATCCGTAACAATCCATCGGCAAAGTTACTAATGAAGTTAAACCTGAATAAGGCATAAATCTACCGAAGTGTCCCCCGCCGATTATTATCACATTGGGAGTGCCGACAGCGCATGCAATATGAGCGTTGCCTGTTTCAGCTCCGACCGCTAAACGACACTTTTTAATTATGGCGGCAGTTTGTCTCAGAGTGGTTTTCCCCGATAAATTGATTGTCTTCGAATCAATTTCGTCAAGGTTATCCTGGTTAATTTTTTCATCATTGGAAGAGCCGAGAGCAATTACCGAATAACCGTTTTCTTTGCATAATCTCGATAACGCTTTCCCGTAATGTGCATATACTCTTAAGTCAAACTTGGCGCCTGCAAATAAAACAATAGTTTTTTCCGGAGTTAAACCATTATCGCTAAATATCTTTTCAGCAAATTCTTCATCTTCTTTGCCCAACCACATTTCGGGTTTAAAATCTTTTGCATTCACACCAAGTCCGTGCAGAAAATCCATATGTCTGTTCATTTCACTTCGCCAGCCGGCTCCCGTTCTTATAACATGTGTTGCCCTTGCATTAGCGCTGTTTACCCATTGCCAACTCTGAACAAAATTTTCTCCGTTCCCATCTATTCTGATAGTTTGTTTTGCACCAGCTGTAAAAAGTATGATATCAACTACCTGGTCGCTCGAATAAATTGAGTTGATTGCTAAATCATACTTTTGAGCCTTCAGGTTCGCTAAAAACCTTCCTTTGTATTCGTCATCATTTTCGAACTTACTTCTGTTAAAACCAATCACATTCTTTATGTACGGGGAATATTTATACAAGTCAGCAACTAATGCATTGCATATAACTGTGATATCAGCTTTCGGAAATTTTTCTTTGATCCCTTTTAAAATAACAGAAGCTAATACATTGTCACCAACCGCGTCAGTCCGGATATACAGAATTTTTTTAGGATGAATTTTAATTGGCGGCTGGACAGGTAATATTTTATCCTTTGCCGGAGTAAATTTCGCAATACAGAATCCGAATTTCTCGTCGGACGAGGTTATCAATTCAAAACGGGAATCGTTCTGAATCTGTTTATAACTTTTTCTATGTTTAATATGATTAACATCATCAAGCGCAACGATGCATTCTTTTTCGAGCCGTTCTATGAGATAATTGAATTCCACGTTACCCATGTGTCCGCCGCTATCCAGCAAAACAAAATCAGGTTTGTTTTCAAATGTAATAAGGCATTTTCCTATCAGGTCTTCTTCCACGTCATCATAATTAGTTTCATTATAATATAACCGAGCTCTTTCGCTCTCCTGGTGGTCAATATAAATGCCTTCGAATTCAACTTCCTTAACTGTTGCTCTTTCAATTTCTTCAATTGTAGGTAACGCCTTACGCGGCATTGAAAGACCGTTCAGTAAAGTCACATAATTAATCAATCCTTTTTCAGTCAGGTTCTTTTTAGCAGTCAGATGATTCTCCAATTTTACTTCGATGGAGAAAAATTGTGAGTCTTCCAGTCCGTTTTCTTTAAGAGCGGATGTTACCACTGAAGTTGTACCCATTCCAAGATAGGTACCGGTTTCCATCAGTTTTTTTGGTTTATATTCTTTTATTACCCTATTCAATTGCTTTGCGAATTCGGAAACTGAGTCGATCTGTGTAAGATCTTTTTCTTTCATATCCTGACCTGCAATTTTAATTCCTCGGCTTAATTTAGGATGGTAATTGTTAATTACCGAAGTGCATATTGAAAAAGCCTTATGCAAATTCTCAAAATCCGGATAAAGTAAAAGCCCGGCATTAATATATTCAAGAGCTATTTGCGCTTTCCTGATTAAGTGTGTATCAATTTGTTTCTTGCTGCTTTCTTCAAAGTATTTTATATAAGATTCCACAAGTGATTTAACTTCGTTTTCGGGTAGTTCTCCGTAATTCAACTTAAAAGATTCCACTAATTTTTCGAGTAGAAAATTTTCAGAAAGTTCAGTTAAATTCTGCTTGTTCAATACTTCCATATGTTCCCGCAATAAATCAAGCCAGGCTGTTTGGAATTTATTTTTATATTGATCCGGATTCAGGGCTTTTAATGTTCTCCTGACGGAGTCATTTGAACTTTCAGGTTCGCGATGACTGCGTTGGTAGCTTAGAAGTTGATCAATGAATGCAATTTCACCATAAATACTAAGTTCGCCTAACATAACAATATCGCCGCCTAAAACTCTTCGCTGAAGATTTATTCCTCTTAGTACATCTAACCGAATTAGCCCGTAAATCGGAACGCCGGTTTTCAACATCCATATTTTGGGAAATCGTTCTTCGTATGAAAGATTTCGCGTGTCAATGGTATCAGGCATTATTCTTACGATTTTGTCGGTCGGATCAATTTCTGCGCATTTAGTATGGCATAATACCAGGTTGGGATTATTTTCAAGTTCGGCAATACATTTATAAATAAACTCCGGTTCCCATAAATCATGCCCACCAGCGAGCATAAAATATTCTCCCACTGCATAATTAACCAGCTTAATAAAATTTAAAATTCCCAAGTCTTTTTTATTGCGATATAGTTTTATCCTTTCGTCTCTTTGAGCTAATTCCTCACATATATCATAGGTCTTGTCAGTCGAAGCATTATCTGAAATTATTAATTCAAAATCTGCAAACTTCTGTTTTAATAAGGATTCGATTGTTTTGCGAATGTATTTTTCTTCATTCCGAACACCGAGCCCGATGCTGACTTTATGACCTTCATGAATAACTCTTTCGCTGCATTTCAACCATACTCTAGGCATATCAGCTAGAGTTGCACCGGGATTTTGTAATAACCACTTCTGATACCATTCGTTATATTTTTCACTGCCCATCGGAATAGTTGGTAGTAATTCAATTTTCTTCCAATAACGATGGAAAGCTCTTTTAAAATGTTCTATTGTATGATTAGCCTTCTCCTTATTCAATTGATGCATATCAAATGGAGCGATGTACTCAATCATACAATTTTCACCAAGTGAAGCAAAAAGATTAGCTATTCTTTCAAACGACAAACCAGCTTTAAATAAATGATGCATTATAGCTGCACCGATGGATAAATCGGAGTACATTCTATTTGATAATTCCCGCGAGATGAGAGTCAAATCACAATGTGCAAATTTGCATACTGAACCACGATCCATTGAGATTTGTACAGCAGTGTCAACTGCTTTTTCGCTGTAATCAAGTCCTATAACAGAATTTGCTCCAAAAGCTTCCGCCATAAATGAATAATATCCTTCTGAGCAACCAACATCGACCACAGTCTTTGGTCTCAATTCTTTTAATATTTGTGCAATTGAGTTACTTTTAGTAGGCTGAAAGTTTTCAAATGCATGAAGATCATCCTTCGATGGAATATGTGCTATAGCATTATAATTATCCCAATAATTGGATTCTGATTTCACTTCCAACTTACCAATGATATCGAGCGCCTGTTTTATAAAATTACAATTATCAGTTGGACTTCCCGGAATAAATTTATTTAGATGACTTACTAGTTTATCATAGCCGATAAGATTTGCCATACTTTCAAGAGGTAATGTTGAGAAAACGGATACGTAATTCCCAATCATTTCACCAGAATCATCATTTTTACGAATATCTCCGATATCAAACATCATAGGTTCAGGAGCGAATGTTATATTTCCGAAATGAGGGCAGCGAATATACCATCCGTTTTTTTCAAGTATAAGTATTAACTCAAATAAAGCTTTTAAAGCCATCTTTTTTTGTAGACTTGTAAACTCAGAGTGATATACCAAATGTTCCAGGTAATCAACTTCAACCCATATAACCTCGACCGATTTACCTCTGTTTTCAGGTTTTAGATCCTGTTCGGGAACAATAGCTTTTTCTTTCGATGATACTTGCTTAAAATTCGGCAGGAGTTTTTTTTCAAAAAGTGTCTTTGCCCATTCAGGCTCCAACAGTTCCAATACAGCCCAGTTTTCTGAAGTCAGACTTCTCTTTATTTTTTTATTTTCTTTATCAATTTCAACCCATCCAAAACTAAAACATTCTCCGCAAACGTTGCTAACCTTATAACTCATTTTGCTTCTCCCAAATTTCAAACCCGTTTAATAGATTTTGTATTACTAATGAAATCATTAATTTTATTCCTTTTTATAGGGCAGCTAAATTATTCTTCATTGAGCTTATCTTTTACTCAGTAATTGAAAATATTTCCACCCATTTTTTAAGCAGTTCATCTTCAGGAAAAAATTTTATGTATTGCTGAATGCTTCCTTTACTGTTCGATTTCCACTGAAGATTTGATTCAAAAAAATCTTTTATCTTTTTTGTCTGAATCGATAAATCCGTATTGGCGATGACCGCTTTATTATAATCTTCAAACACTGATCTGTACTCATTGCCAAGCGACTCAAGAAAAACTACACTCCCCGATACCATCTGACCTTGAATTTCCCAGCGTTTTGGTGATTTCGGGAATTGTAAACATTCACCAAAAGTTTTTTCCCACTCTTTAACTGTTTTATCCAGAGAATATCTTTTTTTCGCCGAGTCTTTTGCATTCTCCGACATATTCTTTCTTTTATCGGGATTATTAAATAAATACTCAATTGCGCGGCTGTATTCATTTGTTGATTTAACAACTATTCCGTCAACACCATTATTAATTATGAGTCTTTCTGTAGGATTATCAAAAACAACCGGAACAACACCGGCTAACATTGCCTCGCCTAAAGCCTGCTCGCATGTCCCGAAGTGATTAGGCTGAAGCGGATAACCAAACACATCATAAATCTGAAGATAAGGAACTATACTTTCAACCCGTCCCATAAATTCAAACTTCTCCGAGACGCCTTTTTCAGCGGCTTCCTTAATTAACCTTTCCTGTGAATCACCTGAACAGATGATAAATTTTGCTTCAGGAATTTTAACATTCTTGCACATATCAATAAAATCGGGATGAAGTTTGCTTTTATCAACCGTTCCGGTTAAACCGATATTAAAATTCTGGTGAGGAATTTTAGGCAGATCATAAAAATGTTCGTTCTCGCCGACCGACCAGATTGTTCTGAGTTTTTTCGAAAGTACTTCGGGAAGCGACTTAATTTCTTTTGAATTAAAACTTACCGGTGAGGTAAACACCAACAAATCCGGTAGCTGAATTAACTTTTCAACAAATACATCCGGGGGATAAAGTCCTGATACATGACTCCAGGTAATCATCCTGCAATCAGGCAAATTCTGATCAAGCAGAAAATTAAATATAAACGGATGATTCCACCAGTGAACTAAAACTATGTCCGCCTCGGTAATGTCTTTATAAATTGCCGAAATATTTCTTCCAACATTTTCCTTAAAGTCAATTTGCTGCTCGGTTAATAATTCCTTCGCATAAGGATTCATATAATCAAGACAAACAACAGAATGTACGAAATGTTCGTTACTTTTTGATCTCTTAAGATATCCCCCGACAACGGTTCCTACTCCGCCGCCAAGATGAGGCGTTACATGAAGGATTTTTATTTTTTCTTTTTTCGCCATAACAACTTTTTTTTCCTTAAAAGCAATTATAAGGTTACCACTACTGTCTGCTCACCGAATCTTTCTTTTATATATTGTTCTATAAATTTGTAATTAACTGCCGTAATTAAAACAACATCATAATTACTTACATCGGTTATATCGTTTGAGGACAAGATTGTTTTACCGCCGATTTTTCTTCCCCATAACCGGGAATCGGCGTCAACCAAATCAATATTATCCAAATCCTTCAGATGATTTAATAAACGCATAGCGCTGATTCCAATTCCCCAAAGCAGAATCTTTTTTCCTTCAAAAGTTTTGTACTTTGTTAACATTTGCGAGTAATCATCCGCTGATTTTTTTATATACTTTTCCAGTATCTGAATATCGGAAGCAAGTCCATAATTATTCATTATTTTTTTTGTTTCACCTTTGGCACATTTTACAATAATCTCCGGATAAAACAAATTCGGGCGCACTTCTCTTTTGTCTGAAACACTCTCTTCAACAATAAATCCTTGTGATTCAACAAATCTGGTGAGTGAAACAGGCGAAAAATGATTTATATGTTCAAGGTCGAACCAGTTGTAAGCGCCGCAATAATTTTCCAGATATCCCAAAACATTTGGAACGGCAATTATTAATTGTCCGCCGGTTTTCAGAAAATTATAAAGTTTTGCTAAAACAACATCAGCATCTAAGATGTGTTCGAAGGTGTGAGTTGTAAGGATTAAATCAAATTTATTTTCATAGTCGCTCTCCGATTCAACATCGTGAGTAAGAATATTTTCATAACCCATATCTTTCAGCATGGATTTCATCAATAAATCACCCGATCCAAAATCAAGAATGACAGCATCCTTATTCAAGCCGCGCAACATCTTTAAGATTTTGGCAAAGTACAATCTGTCAAGCTCCTGAGCATCATTAGCTCTTTTTTTGTGCTTATTTAAATCCATGTAATACTGTTGATAATTATCAACCGTATTATCACTATCGCTATAAATAAATCCACAATTAACACATTGGACAATGCTCTGTTCTCCTTTTAAGGGATACGGTTCAGGCACAGCAACAGATGAATTGAAATAAGTTTTTTTTGTTTCGTTACCGCATACTACACACTTTCTCATTTTATTATTTCCTTTTATTTATCCGGAACGGCGTAAAATGTTAATCCCTCACCGTAGAATGCATGACTCTTCATGAAAAATTTATAACCATCGTACTGCATTACATGATGGGGTATTTTCCAGAGTCCTTCTCTGTTATGTGAACAATTAATCATTAACAGCGGTTTATGTTTTTTAATTATGTTATCTGCACCTACAAGAGCTTTTAACTCTTCACCTTCAATATGAAGTTTAACAGCCGAAATTTTTTCTTCAATAGACTCATTTGAAATAAAACTATCCAGGTCAACAGTCTTAACGGGTTCGTTGATATTTGTGCCTTCTATAAGTCTTGATGCCAGTCCATGACCATGAGTAAAACTTTTTTCACCTGAACTATCGCTAAGCGCAATTTTATAAAGAGCAATTTTCCCGTTTATTTCCGGCATCTCCTCCAACATTTTTAAACACTCGTCATAGGATTCATCATCAGGTTCAAATGCCATAATTCTATTCAGAGTTTTATTATACTTTATTGCCTTCAGAGAAAAACTCAAATCAAAAGCTCCGCCGTCAATGATAATACCGGGTTTGTTTAATGCCGGGATAGTCTGGTCGTTGAAATATTTTATGTCTTCAATTATCAGGTCGTTTTCCGAAAGATTTTTTTCTTTACGTGAAATCCGCCATCTTAAAAAATTCAAATAAGTTTTTTTCGAAAATGAATCTTCGAGTCGATTGTAAACAAATTCAATTTTCTCTTTATCCTCTTTACTTAATTCGCCCGAACTCCATCCGTTTGAGAAATGAGCTTCATCAAGGAAAAATAGTAAATCATAGACTGTGTAAATTTTACAGTCGGAATATTTCTGGATAATTTCACTCATTTCCTCAAAAGGAAATTTGAATGCGCTGATGATAATTATCGATTCTTTGGGGTCAAGTTCTCTTAATTTTTCAGGGGAATATACAGGAAAGCCTAAAACAGATGTTTTGTTTAAATAGTTTTTGTCAACAAAGTATTCTACCGGAATTCCGCCTGCTTTTAAAAGTATAGCGGCTAATTCTCCTAATCTTCCCGCGCCATAAAGGATTATTTTTTTATCAATATAAAAATCTTTTGACAGATGATACATTTTATCATTAAGAACTTCGGACAATTCTGTATTTTTTATTCCGGTCATTATCAAGATATCCTTTTTAGAAAACCACCACGCGCAGAAGTGATTATACTTCTGTTGGGGAAATATTCGTCAATTTGAAATTCATACAGAGCTGAAGATTCTTTTTGATATTTAAGAAAGTTATCAACTGCTGTTTTAGGACTGTTGCCCGGTCCCCATTCTCTTTCGCCAATATCTTCAACAGGAACATCTTCAATGCCGGTATCAAAAACTACACAGTATGATCCGACAGAAACTAGAGGCGCATACGCAAGCAGTTCATTATAAACATGATCGCATGTATGATAAGAATCGAGGAAGACCATAATTTTTTTAAAATCTTTTGCACGATCATGAACTTTGGCAACGATTTCCTTACTGACCGACGATCCTTCGTAAAGTTCAATTGACCCGGCTAACGGATGTTCGTTGATTCCCTTTCTTGTATGCTCGCGAATATCAATATCAATTCCTATTACTTTTCTTTTATTCTGAACACCTTCGAAGTGATCGAGCAGAGCGAGTATTGACGCGCTTAAAACAACTGAACCGCCGCGGGCAACACCGGTTTCAATAACCAGATCGGGTTTATAATTCCATAATAATTCCTGAACAGTAACAATATCCTGTGGATCCTGAATTATCGGTCGTCCAAGCCAATTAAATAAATATTGATATTTATTTTTTCTGCTTTCATCATGCCAGCTTTTTGCGCTTTCGAAAAGACGATGGTTTCCGGAATTCTTTGTTACCTGCTGATGAACCATGTTAATATATTCCTGATCATTCACAAGTGCACCTTTATAATTATGTTCGATAAATTTTTATTTTAACTTTGCCAGCAATTCTTCTGCATAAGCATCAATATTGTCAGGATTACCATGCGACATCTGTCCGCAGTTTCCGCAAATCGGATGTTTTTTTCTATCCTTCCTTAAAAACATTTTCTGGTAATTGCGCAGTTTCTCACCCTGCCAAATGCTCTTAACACTTTCAGTATTTACATCGCCAATTATTAATTTTTTTGACCAATCGATAAAACACAAACTCACTTTGCCGTCTGAGTTAATTGAAAACGAATAGAATACATACGGACAAACCTGAACTTCATTTATGGACTGACCGAAAATGCCGACTTCTTCATTTACTTTGACGTCATGCAATTCAAAATTCGGCCAACAAGACATTATGTGTTCTATATATACACCATCGGCAATATCACCGAATAATTCGTAAAATTTATTTTCTTCTTCTTTCGATAATGTGTCGCCGTTAATTTTTATAATTATTTCGCATTGTTTTTTGTTTTCATATAAGTGACGTACATTTTCGACAAGTTTATCATAATCTATTTTGTATTTAGAGAAATCCATGTACTGTTCAGCATTTATGCCCTCTATCGAAATATTAATCCTATCAATTCCGGCATCGATTATTTCAAGATTTTTTGCAGGAGTTAGAAGAGAAGCGTTCGTTGTCGTATCAACACGCTCTGAACATTTTTTTTCTTTCGCGTAACGAATCATGTCGGCAAAGTGTGGATTAATTGTCGGCTCTCCGTCTTTGTAAAGACGCAATACTTTTATCGGTTTTTCAAACTCGCAGATATCATCAACAATTTTTTTAAACAAATCAAAATCCATATTTCCAAAATTTCTGCCCGGTGTATTTTTCATAAGTTCCCTGTCGCCTGTCGGACAAAATTTGCATTGAAAATTACACTTGTCCGTCGGATCAACATTAATAATAAACGGAACGCTAAGAGGAATAACAGTTTCCAGTTTGGTCCTGTTTTCCAGATCGATTCTTGGTTTGATAGCAGCTTTCATTTTTGTTCTTTCATTATAGTTTTCAATTTTGAGTTATCACCCCAAAAGGCCAATGGTTCATAATCAGCATAGGGGTAATGACCTAAGTTCAATTTCATGTTATAATTTCTATTATCCAGATAATCTTCAACAAACTTTCTGACGGAGACAGGCTCATTACTACAGCAATTAATTATTCCATTCTTTTTATTCTGCAATGATATTTTAACAATATATTCAGCAGCTTTTTCAACCGGTAAATAATCGCGTATCTGTTCGCCGCCCGACATATTGAATACTTCATCATTATTTTTTATTGCGGCTTCAATTTGTGACACAAGAGAATTTCTGTTTTGATTTTTTCCGTAAACGTAAAACAATCTTATCCATCGATAATTGAAATCATACTGTTTTTGTAATTCCTGTAAAAATTTCCTTAAAGTATCTTTTGCTAATCCATAAGCTGTAACAGGTTCAGAAATCATCTCTTCACTCAAACAACCGCTTTGCATTCCATACTCAAAACAAGTTCCGAGAATTACAACATTCTTAATACCGGATTGAATAAGGTTTTTAAGAAAAGAATAACTTACCGATAAATTCTTTTCAAAATGATAAAGAGACGAATAGTTCGGTAAACCATCCCAGGACAGATGAATAACCAGTTCAGGAAAATCAAAAAGACGCGCAAAGTCCTGTTCCGAATCAAGATCACATTCAATGTATGTTACTTTCTTCCGCCAGGATTTATCCGATACTTTTTCTCTACTACGCGAAGTTGCGATTATTTCATGATTATATTTCAGTAACTCTTCGATTACATAATTACCAATAAATCCCGTTGCGCCGGTTACAAGCACTTTCATCAGAAGACCTCCAACTGAGGAATACTGATTACAAATTTTCCGTCCCAGTTTCTGATATAACTCAACTGGTTCTTAATCTCTTCTTTAATGTTCCAGGGGAAAATAATAACATAATCAGGTTTATCCTCTTTAATTCTGTCCTCGCTAAAAACCGGTATGTGACTTCCGGGCAGATACTTTCCCTGTTTATATGAAGAAGCATCAACCACGTAATCAATTAAATCATTTTTAACTCCGCAAAAATTCAGGAGTGTGTTGCCCTTAGCCGCCGCACCGTAACCTACGACTTTTTTTCCTAACTTTTTCTGAGTGATTAAAAAATCCAGAAAATTGATTTTGATAGTATTTACTTCACCCTGAAAGGAATTATAAAACTCAAGGGAATTCATCTTAAAATTACTTTCACTCTCCATCATCCGTAAAACATTTTTTGTAACCGGATAATTCTGATTACCGTTATGTTTGACAAAAATCCTTAGTGAGCCGCCATGAGTAGCCAGTTCTTCCACATCGAATATTTCGAGACCGTGAGTTTTGAAAATTGTATTAAGAGTAGTAAATGAATGATAGAAAAAATGCTCATGATAAATTGTGTCAAATTGTTTTTGCCCAACCAACTTAAGCAAATGTGGAAATTCCATTGTTATGATGCCGTTTTCCTTCAGCACGGTTTTAAATCCGGAAATGAAATTATTAATATCCGGCACATGAGCAAGCACGTTATTGCCTATCATTAAGTCGGCTTTAATGTTTTCTTTCACAAGATTTTCCGCAGTTTCTTTTCCGAAATATTCAACCCGCGTTTCTATTCCTTTTTTTATTGCAGCCTCGGCAGTTCCTCCCGATGGTTCAATTCCCAGCACAGGAATATTTCTTTTTTTGAAGAACTGGAGTAAGTAACCATCGTTTGAAGCTATTTCAACAATTAACGACTTGCTGTTAAACGAATATTGCTTCAGCATCTTGTTGACATATTCCTCCGAATGTTGAAGCCAGCTTTTGGAAAACGACGAATAATAAATGTACTCCTCATTAAATATTTCTTCCGAATTAATTTCAATCCCGGTCTGGACTAAATAGCACTTTTTACAAACAAAGACTTTTAAGGGGAAATATTTCTCGGGTAACTGCAAATCCTCTTTTTTTAGAAAAGCATTTGAAAGCGGTGCATGACCAAGATCAACAAACACATCCTTTAGTTCGCTATTACAGAAACGGCAATTCAATTAATTCATACTCCGAAATCGTCGGGGAATTCTTTCGCAAGAAGATCTTTTTCAGATATTCCTGTTGTTTCCAAGGGCCAATTTATATTTATCTTATTGTTTTTATAATTGATCGTTCTCTCGTGTTCAGGACTATAATACTCGCTATGGAAGTAGAGTAATTCGCTGTTGTCTTCCAATGTTTGAAATCCATGAGCACATCCTTCGGGAATATAAATCATTCTAAAATTTTCTTTCGATAATTCAACGGAAGTCCATTTAAGGAAAGTCGGAGAATCTTTTCTCAAATCAACAGCTACGTCGAACACTCTTCCGCTCAGACACTTAATAATTTTTGCTTCCGCTTTCGGAGGATTTTGAAAATGTAATCCTCTTACTGTTCCCTTTTTTAGCGTTAAAGAATAATTTGCCTGAACAAAATTTTTAATAATACCGACAGACCGAAACTCATTCTGACAAAAGATTCGCGAAAACATTCCTCTTTCATCAATAATTGGTTCTAACTCAATAACAAAAACTCCTTCGATATTTGTATCGGTAAATTTCATTCAGATCATTCTTAGGTTTAATGAGTAACTTTTTTATTGGCTGCAATCTCTGAATACTTATAAATCTGATTCAGCCGGGATTGAAATAAATTATCCTCTGTTTTTTCCTGCATATATCCTTCCACTGTAAAATTTATGCTCTCTTCAATATTCAGTGAAGGATACCAGTTTAATTTTTCTTTTGCTTTGGTGTTATCCAACCGAAGAACTTTCGCTTCGTTAAATTCAGCCTGTTTGTTTTCAAGCGTCACAGTTCCTTTGCCAATCTTTCTTATAAAAAGTTCTACCAATTCCAGTACTGTACACTGACCGTTTATATCAGGACCAAAATTCCAGGCGCCACGGTACTCCTTTTCATCCTGGAATAATTTTGCTCCAAGCAATAAATAACCCAGTAGTGGTTCAAGAACAAATTGCCATGGTCTGATGTAAGCTGGATTTCTGATTACTATTTCTTTACCGGCTTCAATGAATCGAAAAATATCCGGGACAATTCTATGCTCAGCCCAATCGCCTCCGCCGATAACGTTCCCCGCTCTCGCCGTGGCAATGTTTACGCTGCTTTCCCTGAAATAGGATTCCGCATAAGAATGAACAACTAATTCTGCGCAGGCTTTTGACACGCCATAGGGTTCGCCGCCGCCAAGTTCATCGGTTTCTATATAACCTGAAAATGAATCGTTACTCTTATAAACTTTATCAGTCGTTATAACTACAACAGATTTAACTGAGGGAGTTGTTCGAACAGCCTCAAGTAAATTTACCGTTCCCATTATATTGGTTTCAAAAGTATTAACCGGATCCTTAAATGCTTCGCAAACCAACGGTTGAGCGGCAAGATGAAAAATTATTTCCGGCTGAACTGAGTTTATATATTCTTTGAGAAATTGTTTATCTCTTACATCGCCGTCGGTGTGTTTTATTTTTTCATAAAGTTTTGTTCGTAAAAAATTATCTGTTGGATGTTGAGGAGGCAGGGCATAACCGTAAACCCCGGCATTCAATGAATGCAGCCATATTGACAGCCATGAGCCTTTGAAACCGGTATCCCCGGTTACCAAAACTTTTTTGCCGGAATAAACAGCCTCCGGTAAACCAGGAATTATTTTTCCCAAACTGCCCATGGGTGATCACCTTTTTTCCAAAGATCGTTGAAGTACAAGTAGTCGCGATAAGTATCCATCGATTGCCAATAGCCATCATGTTCAAAAGCCATAACTTCTTTTTCTTGTGTAACTTTTTCCAAAGGCTCACCCTCAAGGGCGCAGGAATCATCATCGCTGAGATAATCAAGAAATTCACTCCTCATCACAAAAAATCCGCCGTTAACCCTTCCGTTTTTCGAAACAGGTTTCTCATTAAAACTCGTAACAAGTTGACCTTCAATCGATAACTCTCCGAACCTTGAAACTGGATTTACACCAAGCAGGGTTACTAATTTTTTATGATTAAGATGAAATTCGTATTCTTCATTTAGTTTAGCGTTTGTTACACCATCACCATAAGTAACGCAAAAGTTGTCGGCATTTATGTATTCTGCACATTTTTTTATACGAGCTCCGGTCATGGCAGCTTCGCCGGTATCAATTAATGTAACTTTCCATCTTCTTTCATCTTCGCCATTCTTACCATACTGCCATGTATCAAAGGTTCCGAGATTAATGGAAAAATCATTATTGAAAAATTTATAGTTGAGAAAATAATTCTTTATCATACTGCCTTTGTAACCAAGCGCCAAAATAAAATTCGTAAAACCGTAAAATGAATAGATTTTCATGATGTGCCATAGAATCGGTCGTCCGCCGATTTCAACCATAGGTTTTGGTTTATATTCTGTTTCTTCCCTAAGTCTCGTTCCCAGCCCGCCGCATAAAATGATAACGGGTATATCTGTGTTCTTAGTTGTCATTTAATCACCATCTATTTGTAATACTCATGAATTCAATATTTACTTTTTTTGGTCACTAATCGATATTCAATTTTTAGCATTTCGAAATCACCAAATACATTTCTCATTCTGATGAAATCGGGACGAATACCGGTTATCGTGACAATTTGCATAGTTTAAATTCTGTCATAATTTGCAAACTTAGTTAATTCGATATCTGCTGTTCTATTATTATGCCATGAAGAATTGAATGCAAAATGAATCGATTCTCCGGTTATGGAAGACTAAAAAGTGACAAAATTGAACAAATAGTTACATTTTGAAAGACATTGATAGAAATTGGAAATTTTGTCAAAGGAATATTCTATGGCGATTATTGGGGATTTGGCTAATAATAGCCAGTTTGAATGGGTTGGTTATTAACTTATTTTAAGCGGTGCTGAGATCAATTCATTTAATTTATCAAACTCGGTTTGTATTTTTTTATGGGCTTCTTCTCTTAATTCAACCTGTCGTTGGTCAAATTCCTTTTTCAGTTCTGTTATTCGCCCTTTATGTATTTCCATTCTTTTACCCAGATTATCGGCATGAGATTTTTCACGTTCTTTTGCCTCTTCTCTCAGTTGCTCAATTACTCTCTCCTTTTCATTTTTGAGTTGGGTAATTTTCTGCATCAGTCTTTGTTTCTGACTGCTTCTCTCAAGAACAACCGAACCCGCGATGAAAAATGAAATAATTAATCCTAAGAAAAATGACACTGAACCCCATTTTAATCCCGTGGCAACAACTGTTGAAATCAAACTTTTAAATTCGGAAATATCTGTAACTGAACTGCTTGTGTAACTTGCGAAACCGCCTATCAAAAAAATCATTATCGCCAGAATCAGGTTATAGTTCAGATTATTTTTCAACGATACTTTCGGATCAAGACTCGAAACCATATGGAGATTTTCGATTCGGTTTTCAAAAAAACCGATATGTTCGCTGATATTTTGCTGATAATTTTCAATAGTTATATTTAATTTCTTTTGCAATTTCGCCTTGAATTCTTCCAGCTCAATTTTAATTCTTTCTATATACCTGCCCTGGTCCTGAAGACCTGTTTCGAAAATTTTCAATGAGCTTTCAACTTCGCTAAAGTGAAATCCTTTTATCGAATCACCAAGAAGTCCGACGGTTTTTTCAAACTTTTCTTCCAATTTCGGAGCAACAGCACAAAATATCGCATCACTGACTGAATTGAATCCATAGGCGATTTTATCAAGAAAGGCAAGGTTATTGATAATGTCATCCTTATAAAACGAATTCATCTTTAGTTCTTTGAATCGCTGGATTCTGTCTCTCAAATGATTTACAACAATCGCTCCTTTACCCTTATTCTCATCCACAAATCCTTCGATGGTGTCAAAAAGATTAGAAAATTCCTGTGGGTAGCTGAATATGTTTTGAGTGGTGTTATGTTCAAGAAAATAATTAAAGACGGCAAATTTATTCGTAAGAATTGCCCAGCCAAGTCTGTCAAGATCATTTTGAACGACATCGAAAAAGTTCTGCGAGGCATCGCCGTAATTCCCGGCTTTAATATTACTGATAGCCATATGAAATTTTGGAGTAACGGAATCAGGATAAATAGCCGCGGCATCCTGAAAATCGTTTATTGCCGAGAGAGGTTTATTTTCTCTTAATTTCAGGAAGCCTTTATGCAGTCTTATCAGATAAATAAGCTCTTCTTTATAAAGATCATCAATCTTGACCGATTCGATTGTCTTTTGAGCATTCTCCAGCAGTGAAAGAGCTTTATCAGGGTCATGCAAACTGTTTTCGTAAATAAGAATTACAGCCTGAATCACCTGATTGAGAAAGTTCTTTTTGCTAAGGTCTTTTTCAATATATGTTATTGCGGAAGAAGCATAAAACTTTTTATCTTCTTTCGAGCTGAGGGCAACCCACTTTAGAAAAAATTCCTTCAGATGTTTATATCTGTCGAACATTCCTCCTTTCAGCAAATTAACCCGGAAGAAATCCTCCACATATTCCATTAAAGGAGATTTATAGATCCAATAGACATAAGCATTTTTATAACTAATAAAAATTTTATCGAATTGAGAAGGAAGTTTAAAATTAAAAAATTTGGAGCTTTCTTTGAGCAGTTTGTAGTAATCAAAAGTGCCGGAATCATGCCATAAAAAGTTTTCTCGACCTAACTGACGAATTTTATTAACATAAAGCTCATCAACAAGATCGAGATCCAAACTCTCAATCTGAGAGTCATAGGAAGAACTCATTTCCTCCGATATGATAATTTTTGCGTCATCCATGACTTATCTTTTCTATGTACAGTATTCTTCATTGTTATTATCGGAAGGAATTCAGAAAACTTTAATGAAAAGGCAAAAAAAAGGGATGCAAAAACATCCCTTTTTTAACAATTTTTCAATAATCTAGAAAAGACTATAGGCTACTGTGAGTCCTGCCATAACTATCGAAACCATACTCATAAGTTTTATTAAAATATTTAAGCTTGGTCCGGAAGTATCTTTGAAAGGATCGCCAACAGTATCACCGGTAACGGCTGCTTTGTGAGCATCGCTTCCTTTACCGCCCAAATTTCCTTTTTCGATATATTTTTTTGCATTATCCCAGGCGCCACCGGCATTATTGAGCATACTTGCTAGAGTAAAACCGGTTGTAAGTCCGCCTGCAATAAGACCAACAATACCTGCCACACCGAGTACTAATCCGGTCAGCACAGGAACAATGATAGCCAGCATAGCCGGAACAATCATTTCACGTTGAGCACCTCTAGTTGAAATCTCTACGCATTTTGCATATTCAGGAGTTGCTTTTCCTTCCATGATTCCGGCAATTTCTCTGAATTGACGACGCACTTCATCAACCATGGCACCTGCGGCGCGACCAACGGCTTTCATCGTCATTGCACAGAATACAAATGACATCATTGCTCCGAGGAATAATCCGCCGAGAAGCATCGGGTTGAAAAGCGATAAGTCATACGCGGCAACAAAGTCCGTGATTGACGCTGTTGAAATTTTTACAGCTTTTAATCCTTCTCCAACAACCGGGGCAACATCTTTGTAAAAGACAACAGAACCTTTTTGAATAAAGCCTTCACCGGCAGTGGTAATCTTACTAAGCCACAATCTTACTTCTTCCATATAAGCTGACAGTAAAGCCATTGCAGTGAGAGCAGCTGAACCAATAGCAAAACCTTTACCTGTAGCTGCAGTTGTGTTGCCAAGCATATCTAAAGCGTCGGTTCTTTCTCTAACTTCCTTGGGCAAATTAGCCATCTCAGCATTACCGCCTGCGTTATCGGCAATTGGTCCGAATGCATCGGTTGCTAAAGTGATTCCAAGAGTTGATAACATACCAACAGCAGCAAAACCGATTCCGTAAACGCCCATTGAGAAATTCTGGAAACCGCCTGCAAATCCGTAAGCTGCAATTATACCGGCAATAATCGTAACAACCGGAATCCAGGTTGAATACATACCTACAGCAATACCATCGATAATTGTTGTAGCCGGACCTTGTTGAGCCTGACCTGCAATTCCACGAGTTGGTTTGTATTCATCTGATGTAAAATATTCGGTTCCCTGTCCGATAATCACACCAGCCGCAAGTCCGGCAACTACTGAACCGAAAATACCCCAGGTTAAAAGTCCGGTGTAAGCCATAACTGCCATGACAACAAGAATTAAGGCTGAGCTGCCGCCTGTTCCTAAAAGAAGGGCGTTTAATAAATTTTTCTGAGTTGCTGATTCTTTTGTCCGTACCATAAAAACACCGATGATGGACAAAATAATGCCAATTGCGGCAACCACCATTGGAGCAATAACAGCGTTAGCTTGTGTTAATCCATACTGAGATAAAACTGAGGTTGGTAAAGCGGCGCCAAGAGCTGCAGTTGCTAAAATTGAACCCGCATAGGATTCATATAAATCAGCGCCCATACCGGCAACGTCACCAACATTATCACCAACATTATCGGCAATAGTTGCAGGATTACGCGGATCGTCTTCAGGAATTCCTGCTTCAACTTTTCCTACAAGATCAGCGCCTACATCTGCAGCTTTCGTATAAATACCGCCGCCGACACGCGCAAACAATGCCTGAGTTGAGGCGCCCATTCCGAAAGTCAACATGGTTGCTGTAATTTCAATGAATTTTTCTGCTTCAGTGGTTCCGGGGTGAACAAGATAAAGTCCAATAACTTTCAGTCCGCTTACCATGTGTTCAGGAGTATAAACCCATTCGGTAAGAATTAAGTACCATGCGGCAATGTCAAGAAGACCGAAGCCAACAACAACTAAACCCATCACAGCGCCGCTTCTGAAAGCTATTTGCAATCCTTTGTTCAACGATTGGGAAGCGCCATGAGCTGTTCTGGCAGATGCGTAAGTTGCGGTTTTCATACCTAAAAATCCGCATAAACCTGAGAAAAATCCTCCTGTTAAAAAGGCGATAGGCACGAAAGGATTTTGAACTCCAATTTGAGCCAGCACCATCAGGAAAATAATTAAGAAAATAAATACAATGCCTACTACTTTATACTGACGAGCTAAATAAGCCATTGCACCCTCTCTAACATACTGTGCAATTTCTTTCATTCTGTCAGTACCTTCAGAATTTTTCATCATTGATTTGAAAAATACATAGGCAAAAACGAGAGCTAGAATAGAGGCTAAGGGAATAAACCAAAAAAATGAACTAAGCATACAATTCTCCGCTGATTTTAATTAGTGATCAAAAAAATAAAAATATTAGCGCTAAATATAAGGAAAGGGTTTGTCTTTAAAAAATATTTTACCCAAAAGTGTACGACAACTTTAATTCAATTTTGAAAGCAAGAGATCACCAACAGAATAAGAAAATTGAGAAGATATCAAATAAACTCCTTAGATTACGGTCAATCTGGAATGGGGTTTCACATTATTTTCAAAATGTTTTGCAATCGAGAGCGCATAAAAAATGCAAATAGAAATCAGGAACATGATAGACTTTACTCCTTTTCCCCTTTCCATTTTTGATTCGAAAGGTAAACTTGTGACTGCAAATTCCATTTGGAGAATGATTTTCGGAATGAAAGAAGACCGCGAGTATAAAATAGATGATCTCGATTTTCTCACAAGTTCCGGCATTGAAATTAATGTAAAAAAATTACTGAAGAGCAGGGAAGCTATCAGATCCCGGCCGGTATTGTTTGAATCTGATTCTCTCAAAATTTCACGAAAAGGAAGAACCAGGTATTATTCTTTTTACATAAATAAACTAAAAGATGCTGAAAAAAATAAATACCTGATGATCCTTGCGCTGGATGTAACCGAAGAAATAAACCGTGATGAATTAAACATCGAACTTGCTAAAATGATGCAAAGCTCTGCCTACATGCTTGAAGTTTTGGAGAATGAAAGAAAACGAATTGCAAAAGATTTACACGACGCTATCGGACAAAAACTTGTTGTTGCTAAACTGAATCTTGAATTCTTTCAAAAACATCATGAAGAAAAAATAGAAGAAATTGAGAAAACAAAATTACACATCCAGGAAATCAGCAAAGACATTAAGATGATTATTCAGAATCTGCATCCGGTAGTTATTGATAAATATACACTTGCCGACGCGATAAATATTTTTATACAGAATTTTATGCTTGAAACGGGTATTCAGGTGAGCGCTCAGTTTTACGGAAAGTATCTGCTGGAAAACAAAAATATAAATCTGAACATTTACAGAATCGTTCAGGAATCATTGAATAATGCTGCAAAACATTCAATGGCAAAAAACATAAATATTGAGTTGCATTTCTCTGATGAAACTATAACCGGTATGATAAAAGATAATGGCAAAGGTTTTCGTGAAGAAATTCTTAACGATGAAAAAAATAACTCCACTGGTTACGGTATTATCAGTATGAGAGAACGCACCCGAGCATGCGGCGGTGATTTTACCATTGAAAGCAAACCGAGGGAAGGAACAAAAATTATTTTCCATGTACCTTTAAGAGGCAACTAAAATGAAACACAAAATTATGATTGCAGATGATCATACGCTCGTAAGAGGCGGACTGAAAAGAATTATTGACGATGAAAAAGATCTTATGGTTGTGGCTGAAGCAAGTAACGGAAAAGAAGTTCTCGAAATTATTGAATCGATTGAACCCGACCTTATAATAATGGATTATAACATGCCGATACTCAATGGTCTTGAAACTACTGAAGAAATAATCAACCGACATAAACCTGTCAAAATATTACTCCTTACCATGCATGAGAGTGAAACATTGGTAATGGAGGGACTTGCCTCAGGGATAAACGGATTTATTTACAAAGACGCCGACATGGAAGAGCTTCTCACCGCAATTAGAAGTATTCTTTCCGGTACTGACTATTTTAACGATGAAATCAAACAGAAAATACTAAATTATCACCGCTCGCATAAAGTACAGAATTCTTATCAGGATCTTCAGAAATCCCGCATCCCATTAACCAAACGTGAAATCGAAATTGTGTCCCTTATCAGCAAAGGTCTGAACAGTTCGCAAATTGCTGAGAAACTTTTCATAAGTAACTTCACCGTCATTAAACACAGAAAAAATATTTTAAAAAAACTTGGATTCAAAAATTTTGCCGAAGTTGTTTTGTATCTGAGAGAAAACAATCTTTTTTAATATTCAGCATTAAACGAAATAATACGGTCAATTTTATAAGTAAAAGGATTTTCATTTAAAGAATCATCAAATTATATAATTACTACTACCCCTAAAAGGCTACGACCATATACCCTAAAACGATCTCTTTTTATATACCATTTGGGCAATTTACATTTTTCAAAAAGAGAACGATTTTTTCGCCATTAAAAATTGAGTTTACTAAAATATAAAAAATAAGCCTTAGGATTAAGGTTAGGCAAATCAATAATCAATCACTTAGCTGAGTCTTGAAAAATATTGAAAAAATAAATAATAGAACCGCTCAACTTTGAAAAATACCTTACAGTATTAACCGGGAGAGAATAATGGAAAACATTTCAGAAGGTAATGCAATTATTTATTGTCAGGATGCATTCAATACTCCGAGCGGCAAAACTGCTCATGGATTGGTTCGCTTTTCTCAGCGTTATAAAATACTTTGTGTGATTGATTCAAATTATACCGGTCAGGATTCAGGGATGGTTTTGGATAAAAAGGAAAACAAAATTCCAATTGTTGCTAACCTTCATGACGCTTTGTTGGTGGCGAGAGATCAGAAAAAAACCGCAACACATTTTCTGATCGGGTTCACTCCGGAGGGCGGTAAATTAAATCAACGCGCGAAAGAGATGGTAAAAGCGGCCCTGAAAAACAAGCTTAACATCGATAACGGACTGCATGACTTTCTGAGTGAAGATGAAGAAATAAAATATTTGGCTGATCGTTTTGATGTGCGAATTAAGGATATTCGTAAACCGCCGCATAAAAACGGCTTACATTATTTCAGCGGGAAAATTGAAGAAGTTAAAGCTCTCAAAATTGTTGTTCTTGGAACCGACTCATCAATCGGAAAACGAACAACGGCGTGGATTCTTGTTAATGCGCTTAATGAGATTGGGTATAAAACTGAAATGATCGGAACCGGCGGAACTGCATGGATGCAGGGCGCAAAGTTCAGTGTTATAATTGATTCTATAGTAAATAATTTTGTGACGGGTGAAATTGAACATCTCATTCACATGGCCTGGGCAACGAAAATTCCTGATATAATGGTGATAGAAGGACAGAGCAGTCTTCTTAATCCCGCATCTCCCGGTGGATATGAAATAATTGCAGCGGCGCGTCCGGATATTATTATTCTGCAACATTCACCAACGAGAGACGAGTATGACGGTTACCCCGGGTGTAAAATTCACCCTCTTGAAAAACAGATTGAAATTTTGGAACTCATTTCAGGAAAACCTGTTGTTGCAATTACCATCAATCATGAAAATATGACAGAGCCTGAAATAACAAAAGCAATTACCGGTTTAGCGAAAAAACATAAGTTGCCGGTTTTTGATGTTCTGCTGAACGGTGGAAAACCATTGGCAAAAGAAGTCGTAAAATATCTTAAGACATTCTCAAAAAAGAAGACATCGAAAACGATAGATAATGAAAAATAATTTTTCAACATTTTTGAGAATTATCCCCTTCAGGAATATTATTCCGGCGAAAAGAATTT
The DNA here is from genome assembly GCA_964516545.1 of uncultured Melioribacteraceae bacterium. Classification (GTDB taxonomy): domain Bacteria; phylum Bacteroidota; class Ignavibacteria; order Ignavibacteriales; family Melioribacteraceae; genus JAHISV01. Next base: position 27,564 of record CAZEXO010000001.1, on the reverse strand, counting down.
TTCCACCAGATTTTATAACAACAATAAAACTGAAGGGACTTTTTAATCTATTTATTAAATATGAAAAAGATATTGAGTAAAGATGAAAATTAAAAAAATTGATTTCGTCCCAATAAATCTAAAACTCAAAGAAACATACACGGTAGCTAGTGAAACAGTTACGGAGATAACAAATATTTTCATCAGACTCGAGCTTGATAACGGAATTATCGGTTACGGTTCAGCGGCTCCAGATCTTAATGTAACCGGTGAAACTCCTAATCAGCTTCTCGAGGATGTTGAAGAAATTATAAAACCGATTCTTAAAAACGAAGATCCTTTGAGGTATTCTTTTCTGCTTGCCAAACTGCGCGAGATTCTTCACAATAAACCTGCTACACTTGCTCTGGCTGATTTAGCGCTCTTCGATCTGCTGGGTAAAATTTGCCGCCAGCCTGTTTATAAAATTTTCGGTGCATTCAAGAAAAAAATGCTCACAAGCATAAGCATTGATGTTTTACCCCTGGATGAAACTGTGAAGCGCGCTTCGGCGTTTGTGGAGGAAGGTTTTAAAATTCTGAAAATAAAGGGAGGGAAAGACGTTCAGGAAGAAATTGCAAAAATTCACAAGGTGAGAGAAAAAGTCGGCAATACTATAAAGATAAGATTTGATGCGAATCAGGGTTACTCGATGAATGATACGTTCCGTTTTTTCGAAGGTATCAAAGATGCAAACATAGAAATACTTGAACAACCTACCCCGAAAAATAAACCGGATTTGTTAGGGCGGTTCACCGAAAGCCTGGGAATTCTTATTATGGCCGACGAAAGTCTTCTCACGTTAAAGGATGTTTTTGCGCTGGTAAAAAACAAACTTGTTGACACAGTTAACATCAAATTAATGAAAGTCGGGGGAATTCAGGAAGCTCTCCATATCAATTCCGTGGCGAAATCGGCAAATGTAAAAAGTATGATCGGATGTATGAATGAATCGGCATTTAGTGTTGCAGCCGGGCTTCATTTCGCTCTCTGCCGACCCAATGTTATGTATGCGGATCTTGATGGGCATTTCGATTTAATCAGCGATCCGGCGAAAGGCGCAGTTAAACTTGTCGATGGTTTTCTGCTGCCCACCGATAAACCGGGAATAGGATTTGACATACCCAATAAGTATTTTTAGACTGAAAAAGGAAAACTTGTATGCCCATTATTATCTGGATTACTTTTTTAGTTCTTATCACCAGTCTTTTAGCGCTTGATCTGGGAGTGTTTCATAAAAAAGATGAAGTCCTGTCCTACAAAAGCGCGATGCTTTGGAGTCTATTCTGGATCGGTCTCGCACTCTTGTTTGGTTTGGTTGTTTATTTTATTTATGATCATCCTACTTCATTCGGTATTGAGTTTTTACACAATGAAACCGCATCAAATGCGCTCATAAATTATTACACCGGTTACGTTATTGAAAAATCACTCAGCCTTGATAATATATTTGTGATGGTTTTGATTTTCCATTACTTTAATATACCCACAAAGTATCAGCACCGGGTTTTGTTCTGGGGAATTGTCGGAGCGATTGTTCTTCGCGGCATTATGATTATTTTCGGTGTTGCTCTGGTTAATAAATTCGAATGGCTGATTTATATTTTCGGAATATTTTTAATTTTCACTGCAATCAAAATGTTCCTCACAAGAGACAAGGAGCAGCATCCTGAAAACAATTTTGTTTATAAATTCCTGAGCAATAAAATAAGATATGTTAGTGATATGAGCTCGGGAAAGTTCTTCGTAAAAATCAACCATGTACTTTATGCAACTCCGCTTTTTCTGGCATTAATTGTAATTGAAACTTCCGATGTAATTTTTGCCGTTGATTCCATTCCCGCGATCTTTGCAATAACTCTTGATCCGTTTATTATTTTTACTTCCAACATTTTCGCGATTCTTGGTCTGCGATCGCTTTATTTCGTACTTGCTGCATTAATAGAAAAATTTTCTTATCTGAAATTCAGCTTGATCTTTATTCTTTTTTACGTGGGCGTGAAAATGGTAATAATGGATTACGTGCACATTCCTGCTTGGCTGTCTTTAATAATTATTTTGATAACTTTATCAATCGGAATTTTTGCTTCCATTTATAAAAATAAAACTACGCCAGGTGGTGATCAGAGATAAACTCTCGGAACGCGTGTATTAATATTTGTAAGAATTTCATAAGGAATCGTATTCGCCCATTTCGCCAATTCTTCGCAGGTGAGTCTGTTTTGATCATGTCCTCCGATTAAAACAACTTCATCATTATTATATGCGCTGTCATTCCCGATATTTACGACTATTTGATCCATGGCGATTGTACCAATAACCGGATAACGTTTTTCTTTAATTATCACTTCAGCTTTGTGTGACATACTTCTGAAATACCCGTCACCGTAACCAACAGGTATAGTTACGGATCTCACATTTTGATCCGACTGCCAGGTTGATCCATAACCGACAGGATGATTTGCTTTTATAACCTTGAAATAAACAACCCTGCTTTTCCAGCATAGAGCGGGTTCGATAGAAATATTTTTTTCAACTTCTTCGGAAGAATAAACACCATAAAGCATTATTCCGGGACGCACCATATCATAAAATGATTCGGGATGCTGAAGAATTGCGCCAGAGTTAGCAATATGTCTTAGTGGAATTTCAAGTGAGTGTTTTTCATAAAAAGAAATTACTTCCTCAAACCTTTCAATCTGAAGTTTAGTGTAAGATTTGTCTTCGTCACCCGATCTTGCAAGATGTGAATAGATACCCTCAACTTCAATCCATTTATATTTCAGGGAGTGTTCAATAAATTTCTCCGCATTGTAATAATGAACGCCAATTCGTTCAAGCCCGGTATCAATCTTTAAGTGAACCTTGGCTTTTTTTCTTAAAGCAATGGCGGCTTTTTCAATCTGCTCCAATTTATCAATTGATGAAGCCGTGATGGTTAAATCATGTTCGATAAAATGAGGTATCTGATTTCCGATTATTCCGC
>CAZEXO010000001.1:20245-24550 GCA_964516545.1 uncultured Melioribacteraceae bacterium | reverse complement strand
ATCGGTATATTAATTCCATTTTCCCGGAGTAATATTCCCTCTTCAAGTACCGCCACACCCAGATAGTCAGCCTTAATTTCCTGCATCAATTGCGCAACCCTGATAAGTCCATGACCATAAGCGTTTGCTTTTAGTACCGGCATTATTTTGGAATTTTTAACATGGTTTTTAATTGACTGAAAATTATCCTTCAAGATATTTAGTTTCACTTCAACGATTGTCGGACGGATAACATCAGCCAGACTCATTATCGGATGGTTTTTAATTTCCAAAAACAAAACTCCCGCAGATTTATCGCTCACAAAATAAGTAAGTTATATATGCAAACACAATAAGACTCAATTAATTAAAAAAGTATTGACTTTACCGAATTTTTGACCATTTTTGAGTTAAGCGACAACTGATTCTTTTGCTTTTGATATTTACAACGCGCCTTTCGGGAATTTCTAACAATAGAAAATCATTAATACATCATAAAATAAATTGGTTTGTCATGGAAAGAATAATGATCAGCGATCAGTCATTTATTAAAGAGATGAATTCACATGAAAAACTGGTTATCGCCTCTACCTTCTCGGGAAGTTATCTGGCGGGGGAAGTAAAAAAATTATATGAAAAACAAATGGGTCATTCACCTGTTTTTCTGGGTGAAATTGATAAGACATTTTCCGACGGTGAAATACGCGTCCGATTAGAAGAATCAGTGAACGGAGCTCACATTTTTTTGATTGGATGTTTTTTCAACAGAGATTACCTGAGTTCGCTGAATGACAATTTGATTAGTTTTCTGATTGCTCTTCGAGCCTTTCGCGAACATGGCGCAAAAGAAATCACAGCGATAATGCCTTACATGCCTTATGCCCGTCAGGACAAACCAACGGAATTCAAACGCGAACCGACTACCATAAAATTAATTTGCGATCTGTTAATTGAAGCGGGTGTTGACCGGGTGGTAACACTTGAAGCTCATTGCCCTCAACTGCATGGATTTTTAGGCAAAATCCCACTGACAAATATTTCTTCTATTCCGATTTTTACGGAAGTGTTCAAAGAATATAAAGGAAAGGAAAACGTATTAAGCGTTTCTCCCGATATGGGTTCGGCAAAACTCATAAAATATTTCGCGAAAAATCTTGACACTAATATCGTTATTGCTTCTAAACACCGACCCGGTCCCGAAGAAGTTGAAATAACCGAACTGGTCGGACATATTGAAAAAGTTCATGACACGGCGATCATACTTGACGATATTGTTTCGACCGGAGGATCAATAGAAGCGGTATGTTGTGAACTTCATAAAAAAGGCATTAAGAAAATATTTATCGGCGTCTCACATTTATTATGCGTCGGCGATTGTGAAGAAAAATTATTGCGAATGAGTGAGAACTACGGATTACAGAAGATATACACCACAAACTCAATCGCTCACAAAAAAGAATTGCTGGAATCGAAGTTGATAGAAGTTATTGATCTTTCCGAAATTCTCACGCTTGTTATTAACAGACTTTATTTCAATAAATCGATAAGCGATGTATTTCTACACAGTTGATTATCTTCGATTACATTTTTTCGGGATCCACCATCAATTCTGAAAAACGATTCAGGAACAGACTCACATGATAAGCGTCCATCAAAGCGTGATTTGCTTCAACATTTACCGGCATTAATTTATTTTCCTTCTCATCAGTAACTTTTCCCATTGTAATTTTTGGAATCGATTCAGTTTTGCCAAATTTACGTGGATGTTTCAGGCTGGTGAAATCTATCCAGGGAACAACCGAATAATGAATAACATCAGCATTGTTTTCGGTTGGCATCAATTCACTTGATAATTTTGCTCTTTCTATTTCAGTTTCGGCGTCATGATAAAAAACTTCAAAGTCAGGTTTGTAATGAAGACAGACAAATCTGAATGAATTGTCCGGCATGAATATTACCGGCGAAGCATGTACTACTCCGTAACAAATTATGTCATTACCTTTCATTCTCAGTTTAAACTCCTCAATTTCATTGGCAGCTTTAAGCGAGGCATAAAGGTAACAAATAAATAACGACAATTTCTTTTGCTTCGCAAAATCATAAATGATCCTGCATTCAACTTTTCCCGTTACATTAAAGAACGGGTCATCAAAATCCTTAAAGAATTTGTAATGTTCCTTTCTGTACCAGTTTTCGATATCAATCTTTTTTATCATTCAAAAATATTTCCATTAATTGCCTGATAGAATTTATTTTGTGATAATGTTGTTCGTCCGGTTTGTCATCTCTTATTATTTCATGCTGCCAGGTTGTGTGATAAGGAATGTAAATTGCCATAGCTCCCAGATTGATCACAGGAATAATATCTGACCTGAGTGAATTACCTATCATAACAAACTCATCAGCTTTTATTTCCAGACGATCAAAAAGCCTTTGATAATTCAATTCATTTTTGTCAGACATAATTTCGATATGATGAAAATACTTGTTCAGCCCCGATGCATTTAGTTTTCGTTCCTGATCCAGCAGATCTCCTTTAGTCGCCACAAGGAGTTTGTAATTATGGTATAATTTTTCCAATACCATCTCAACACCATCGAGAAGCTCCACGGGTTCTTTGATAAGGTCTCTACCAAGATTTATTATTTCCAGCAGAGTTTTTGTTCTTACCCTGCCATCGCTTATTTTTATCGCGTTTTCAATCATTGATAGAGTAAAACTCTTAACACCGAATCCGTATAACTCAAGATTTTGTTTTTCAGTTTTGTAAAGTTCTTCCGATACTTTTTCAGAAATAGAATACTCTGAAAGCAATTCACAGTATTTTCTCTCAGCCGATTGATAATTTGGTTCATTCACCCAAAGTGTGTCGTCGGCATCAAACCCGATATATTTAATTCCATTAATATCCATTTAGTAGCTCTTAATGATTTGCTCAAGTTTTTTGATGTTTTTTATTGTTAACTGTTTTCTGTTGAGAGAAACAATACCCGCGTCAACAAATTGTTTTATCACTCTATTAATACTTCTGATATTCGCGCCGAAATATGCCGAGAGATTTTCTTTTTCTATCTGAATCTCAGTAGAATTATTATCCTTTGTTTCGTTAAAGAAAAATTTAGCCAGCAAAAATTCAAGAGGATAATAACTTGAATCGGTTGTTCTTTGTGAAATTCTCAAAAGTCTGGCGGCTAGAGATGAGCAAATTTCCTCATAAATACCTGGCGCTTCGCGGAGAATTACCTCAAACAAATTTTTCGGAAATTGCATAATCTCGCACGCGGTTATTGTTTTTACTGAGCAGAGATAATTAACTCCCGTGAAATATTCCAGCTCACCAAATATCTCATCCTGACCGAATAACCCAAACAGAAATTGTTCACCCCTTTCATTAGTATGAAATACTTTTACTGTTCCTTTCTTAACAAGATAAATAAATTCAGGTAAAGCTCCCTGACAAATTATTAGAGCATTTTTCTCAGGCGTTATTTTTTTAACATCCGCTCGTAAACCATTCGGCATTTTATTTAGAAGTTGCGATAACATGAGGCAAAAGTAAGTAAAACCATACTTAAAAGAACAGGACATTTGTCCCGTTACTCAGAAATAATCTAAACAGACACGGAAAGTTTAATGAAGTAATTCTTTCATAAAGATGTTATTGGAAACAGGATTTACCTGAAATCCGATTTTTTTCAAGTACCACTTATGTGATTCTGTTTCTGCTTCGGCAATTAATGTTTTCACACCGCGGTCTTTAAAAAATCCGGTTTCACCTGATAGCAGGAAATGTGCGTTTTTCAAATCTCTGTAATCAGGTATTGCGTAATCCAAATCAATAACTGCCGAAGATCCATTTTTAATATGAAAGGAAATTATTCCCACCGGAAGGAGATTACGAAGAATCAGAACATTTTCATTTTTCTTAAAAATAAGTGAATCAAAATTGGGGAAATATTTCTTTATGTCGTTTAAATAAAACTCCACAAATTTCGTTAGATATTTTGCATCATAACTAATAGGAAGATAGGTGAAATAATCTTTTTGTTTTTGCATCCTCAGCAAATGATAAATGTCAACCAGAGTAATTACTCCGTTAAGAATAAATACGGGATATGCCCCAACAATAAAACCATAAGTAGAAAACATTGAAGCTCCCGCCAGGTTTATCCATCTGAGTTTTTTTATACTTTTCATCATTAACGAAAGAGCGATCAATGCTGTTGCAAAGTAACCGAATAATTCTATCCAATCCATAAATAATCTTTCAATTCATATTCCTTAAAATATTTTTAGCCGCTTTCACATTTTTCTGATTACTACTTC
>CAZEXO010000001.1:17727-20235 GCA_964516545.1 uncultured Melioribacteraceae bacterium | reverse complement strand
AAACTGATAAAAGATAAAGGCCCAGAATATGCAAAGAATAATTTTAAATTTACTCCCCCGTCCCGCGTCTGAGAAGACTCTCAATTCACCACCGTGAAGTTCAACAAGCTCGCGACAGAGAAACAATCCCAATCCGTTTCCGATTTCAGACTCTGTTCCGGGCTGGGAAATATCCTCATTAATTGTTGCGAACAGTTTTTTTAATTTGTCTTCCTTAATTCCTATTCCGGTATCAGAAACAATTATCTCAATGGTATCGATCTTTTCTTCCGTTGAGATTAAAATCATTCCGCCTCTTTCAGTAAACTTGAGCGCATTCGATATGAGATTTCTAAGGATTGTTTTAAGAATATCCTCGTCAACCTTCACTTTAATATTCTCAGGAATCTCCTCTTTTAGTGTAATCCCCTTCGCAACTGCCTGTTGTCTGAAAAATTTTAAAACCTTTTTCATGGTATCGGCTAATAAAACATCTGTTTTTTTTATGTGTAATTTACCAAGTTGTAATTTAACCCATTCCAGTAAGCCCCCTAAAAGCTCTTCGAATTTTTTAGCCGATTCATTTAATGTCAGTAATGATTCATACATGTCCTTACTATCCATCGCTCCATATTCTTTAACCAACAATTCTGAGTTATTTAGAATAGAACTGAGTGGATTTTTCAGATCGTGGGCAATGATGGAAAACAGTTTATCTTTATCCCTGACTGACTTTTCAAGTTCCTGTTTTAATTCTCTCTCGGTCTTTAATAAATAAAATTGATTGCGATGCGAAATATGCTGGCGCCGAGCGATGAGATATCCTATAAAATTCGCGATGCCAAATGAAAGGAAATATGACAACTGAATTGAATCAATCGGAATACCTTTAGCAAGCATCCCCAGGAATAATGACAAGGAAAATGAAGCGGCTACAAAAAGCTGTATCGACAATCTTATAGCTAATAATTGATAAGTCAAAAGAACAAGAACAACATCAATCACAAGATAGCCGATGTAGATTGAAGGTCGTGTAAAACTTATATACAAAACAAGTATCGCGAGGGCGATAATCCATCCTGATATAGCAAAATCATATTGTTTCAGGGTTCGTTTTTTCCGCAGAAAGAACAAGAGAATGATTGACAATAATGCGAATACTAATCTTACAATCAGTAATTCGATCAACATCAACTCATCATTAATGAAAGAAATATCCGAGAAGAATAAGAGCACAACAGGAATGATAGTGATCCAGATTATTCTTTTGAATATCGGAATTTGCTTTTCATACTCGGCGGTTCGATATTCATTTTCCAGTTTTTCGTCACTGAAAGCCCCCCGAAAATTTTTTATTAGCTCCATGACGTATTTTCTTTTGGTTTATTTGTTTTCTGCTTACAAGTGTTCCGAAATAATAACATTTCGGGTCGTTGAAAAATTGCAGAAGAATTAACTAATTTTTGCAAAGGTACTAAAATAACAGTGGAAAAATGAAATGGCAAAGACTATTGTTGAAAAAATACTGGCTAAACACTCAAAGTATGACTCCGTAAAACCAGGTGAAAATATAGATATTGTAATTGATACGCGGGTAGCGCGCGATTTCGGAGGAGCGAATGTTGTAAAAAATATTCGCGATAATAATTTGTCAATCGATGATCCGTCGAAAACTTTTTTTACGTTTGATTGCAATCCAACCGGTTCCGATCAGAAGTATGCCGTTAATCAACACATCTGCCGTTTATTTGCCCGCGAAAATGGAATAAGAGTTTATGATATTAATTCAGGTATCGGAACTCATATCGCAATTGAAGAGGGACTCGCCTGGCCGGGTAGCACTTTTATTTCAACGGATTCTCACGCGAATATTGTGGGAGCTATCTGTTCTTTCGGTCAGGGAATGGGTGATGTGGATATTGCAGCAGCCTGGGCAAAAGGAGCAACATGGTTTAAAGTACCCGCGTCGGCTAAAATCATTATAAAGGGAAAACGCCCGGGAAATATTTCCGCAAAAGACATTGCGTTAAATTTATTAAACAAATACGGGGCAAATACTTTGCTCGGATTATCGGTTGAATTAAACGGTGTAGAAATTGACAAACTAACGCTTGATGAAAGAATTACAATCGCCTCAATGGCAACTGAGATGGGAGCCATAATTATTCTTATCACACCAAATGAAGAAATAAATAACTACCTCCGGGAAAGAACAGGAAGAGAGATCGAAATTATTCGGGCTGATGATGATTCGGCATATTCTTTTTACGACGAACTTGATATCAGCAAATTTGTTCCAATGGTCTCGCGCCCCGGTAAACCACACGATTCAGTTAATATCGACAAAGTAAAAAAAATAAAAATCGATTCAGCCTTCATAGGCAGTTGCACGAACGGAAGAATTGAAGACTTAAGAGCTGCCGCTTTAGTTTTAAAAAACCGAAAAGTAGCCCCCGGAGTTGTTTTAAAAATCGTTCCGTCAACTGACAAAGTATGGCAGCAAGCTATGGACGAAGGACTAATAAAAAT
>CAZEXO010000001.1:0-17717 GCA_964516545.1 uncultured Melioribacteraceae bacterium | reverse complement strand
TTTAAGGATGCCGGTGCGTTACTATCAAATGCAGGATGCGCGGGATGCGCTGCAGGTCAGGTTGGACAAAATGGTCCGGGTGAAATTACCATCTCAACAGGTAACAGAAACTTTTCCGGCAAGCAGGGAAAAGGAGATGTTTATCTTTCATCGCCTGAGAATGTAGCGGCTTCGGCGATTGCCGGTTACATAACAACAGCAGATGAAATTCCCGATACTCCGGCAGTATTTGAACAGAGTGAGAAAGTCACGGAGAAAAATAATACGATAAAAAAACACATCGAAGAAAAACAGATAATTGTTGAAGGGCGTGTCTGGGTTATCAATGAGGATAATATTGACACGGATATGATTTTCCATAACAGATATCTCACTATTACTGATGTGAATGAAATGGGTCAATATACATTTGATAATCTCAAGGGGTATGAAGACTTCGCTAAAAAAGCAACAAAGGGAGATATCATTATTGTCGGAAAAAATTTCGGCGCCGGTAGTTCGCGTCAACAGGCAGTTGATTGTTTCAAAGCATTGGGAGTTCAATTAATTATCGCTGAATCGTTCGGAGCTATCTACGAACGAAATGCAATAAATACAGCGTTCCCCATCATGACTTATAAATCACTTGAAAAATTGAAAATAAACTCCGGAGATCAAATCCGTGTGAATTTTGAGACCGGTGAAATTACGAATCTTTCTAATAATAACTCGTGTAAAGTTAATAGTTTCTCAGATGTTCAAATGGAAATATATAATAACGGCGGGCTTTTCTGAGTTTACTAATAAATCCTCATTATCAGCTTTATTAATGGTTGCTGATTTTCAGACATTATGAACTTTTACAAGTCAAAATAAGTTACCTTCCTGAAGTACGCGATTTAGCATACCGTTAAATAGAAATTAACAAATAATAGATTTCTTCCGATTGAAACTCTTTATTTCTCACTTTAATCGGAATTATTGCCAGTCAGTTTATTGTTGCTGTTACAAAATTCTCATTCTGTCTTTTCTCAATATTAGTCGCGGAAAGAAAATTTCTTAAATATAAAATAAGGAGTGAATAAAATGACTGGTTTTAGTCCAAAAAATCTAAAAGTGTTTAACAAAATTTTATTATTGATTTTCACGATCATAATCCCCTTCATTCTCGTAATTCAATTTTTTATGCTTCCTGATATTCGAACAGAGCTGTTAGAGAACAAAAAGTCTGAGTTAACCCATATCCTGGAAACAGCATACAACATTTATAAAGCTGAATTAAAATCTGTTAACAATGATTCCACTTTACAGGTAGCGAAAGAAAAAGTCTTTGAACAGTTTTCACGGATGAGATATGATGGAGATAATTATTTATTCGTAATCGATGCTGAAGGAATTGTATACGTCCATCCTGCAAATAAATCACTAATTGGACAATCTTTATGGGACTATAAAGATCCGAATGATAAATATCTTTTCAGAGAGATGGTAAATGTTGCTACCGCTCAAGGCGAAGGATTTGTGGACTATTTGTGGGAAAAACCGGGGAGTCCTGAGCCTGTTGCTAAAATAAGTTATGCAAAATTACTTGAAGAATGGGATCTTGTCTTAGCTTCAGGTTTATACATTGATGACATTGATAATAACATTTGGAATCTGGAAAAAAATGTTTATACAGCAATTGTAATTGTTGTTATTCTTGTAGTACTGCTTGGAATATTTCTCGGACGTACAATCGCAAATCCGATTAAGATTCTGGATGAAGCTGCCGAGAAAGTTGCTAACGGAGACACTTCCATAAAAATTGATATTAACAGTGAAGATGAAACCGGTAAGCTTGCAAAATCTTTCAACAAAATGGTTGAAAGTCTTAACGCTTCATTCAACGATGTAAGATTAAAAAGTGATGCCGCTGAACGCGCTGCTGCCGACGCCGAAGAAGCTCAGGCTCAGGCTGAAGAACAAAGAGCATACCTCGCCGAAAGTATTCACAAAATGCTTACGGAGATGAACAGACTCTCAGCCGGTGATTTAACAACTAAGCTTAAAGTTGATAAAGAAGATGAAATCGGGCAGTTATTTTCCGGTTATAATATTACGGTTGAAAAAATCCGCGAACTTATCCAGGAAATTACGGGAGCGGTTGAAGCTGCTGCAAGTGCAAGCACCCAGATATCTTCTAGCACTGAAGAAATGGCAGCCGGTATGCAAGAACAATCCTCACAAACTTCGGAAGTTGCAGCCGCTGTTGAGCAAATGACTCAGACAATTGTTCAGTCTTCGAGAAACGCAAGTAACGCTGCTTCATCTGCTGAACTGACAAGTAATAAAGCCAAAGAAGGAGCTTCCAAATTGCGGGAAAATAAAGAGGGAATTATAAAGATCAGCAATTCTTCGCAAAAAACGGGTCGGATAATTTCTAACCTCGCCAGCAGGACAGATCAGATTGGGGAGATTGCTCAGGTAATTGATGACATTGCCGATCAAACAAACCTGCTTGCATTAAATGCCGCAATTGAAGCTGCACGCGCCGGAGAACAGGGACGCGGTTTTGCTGTTGTTGCCGATGAAGTGAGAAAGTTAGCCGAACGAACAACAAAGGCTACAAAAGAAATCGCCGAAACAATACACGCCATTCAGGATGAAGCACAGGAAGCTAAAATATCAATGGATGACGCTACCCAGGCAGTAAATGACGGACTTAAACTAACAAGTGAAACCGAAGGTGTATTCCAAACAATTCTTGAAAGCGCCGAAAATTTATTACAGGAAATTACTCAGGTTGCGGCAGCGAGTGAAGAACAATCTTCAGGCGCAGAACAGATAAGTAAAAATATTGAAGGCATAAATTCTATTGCCCAGCAATCCGCGTCAAGCGTTCAGCAGGTCGCCAGAGCAACTGAAGATCTCAACATGCTGACGGAAAAACTTTTGAATCTGATAAACAGATTTGACACGGGAAACAATTCATATCAATCAAAAAATTTAGCGCAAACAAAAAGTGGTAAATTATTGAAGTAAACTATCGCGGGATGAAGAATAAAAAACCGGGAATCGAATAAATGCAATAATGATTCCCGGATATATTTCCCCTAATATACAGTAAGAAGAATTTTTTCAACCTCTTTGAGAATTTCTGTATTCGAAGAATAACCTGAAAGAATACAATCAACACCAAGGTCAAAAAGCGGAATGAATTCGGGGAATTTAAGACTTGCTACAATTAATAATGTCGGAACTCTAGTAAAATGTTTCTTTATGGAAATCACAAAATCAAATTCGCTTTGATTAAATTCTTTTGAATTAAAAACCGTTACAATCAGATGCGGTTTGTTCTTGTTTCCGAAATCAGATACATCCGAATCAATAGAAATACATGATATTTTCATTTCGTCTTCGCTAAACCGATCTCTTAAAATATGACAGACTCTATTCTTGTTATCTACTATCAAAACATTTTTCATAATATTCCTCAGAAAAATCTCTGGCTAAAGATATTAGGTTGTTTTGCCTAAGTGAATTGAAATGTGACATCCGTTATTGATTTGATGATATTCGTTCTGAAATTGGTGATGATTTAGTCCAGTATTTCCGGCTAAATACTATATCAAAAAATTCGTGTGAAGTTTTTTTGCATAACGAGCGCTGATAGGAAGCGCTTCCTCATAAAAACTCATTTTTGCGATAAAAGAGTGTTTTGAGAAATGCTCAATTTTTTTTACGTAATTCAGATTAATAATATACGATTGGTGAATTCTAAAAAATTCACTCTGCGAAAGCAATGTTTCCCATTCCTTAAGAGTTCTTCGAACTGTAATTTTGTCTAATGTTTTTAAACACACCTGAGAATAATTTCCCATAGATTTGAGAAATACTATCTCTGAAATAGTAATAATTTTTTTTGATTCACCCACATTGAGAAGAATTTTATCGATAACACTTTTACCTTTATGATCTGTTTTTCTAGATTTTTGTTTGCTAATCTTTTGTAGTTCTTCATACTTTTTTAATCTCAGATTTATTGCGGCGATCAAATCTCTGTTCTCGAAAGGTTTGGTTATGTAATCGTCTGCTCCAAGATTCATCCCTTTCCTGAAACTCGAATGATCCGTTTTCGCCGTAAGAAAAATAAAAGGCACCATTGTAAGTTTTTTGTCTGCGGTAATTTTCTCCTTCACCTTAAATCCATCCATCTTCGGCATCATCACATCACAAAGAATCAAGTCCGGAATTATCTCCTTCGCAAGTTCAAATCCGTCATGTCCGTCAACAGCCGAAAATACTTTAAAACCATTAATCTCAAGAAGATCACTCAGATTATCTTTAATTGAAATATCATCTTCAATGATTAGTATTTTTTTTCGGTTCATTTTTTACTCAAAGGAATTGTTACAAAAAAGCTTGTCCCTTTATTTTTTTTCGAAACAACTTCTATATTGCCATTACAAAGATCGAGGGTGTATTTTACAATTGATAAGCCAAGTCCGGATCCTTCTTTATCGCCATGATATTTTCCGCGTTCAAAAGGTTCGAATATATGATTAAGATTTTCCTGATCAATTCCCGGACCTTCATCTGTGATAATAATTTTTACAAAACCATCCGACTGATTCACTTCAAGAGTTATATTACCCCCGGCAGGTGTATATTTAACCGAGTTGATTAAAAGATTTGTGATTACGTGCCTGTAAATTTTTGGATCAGATTCAATTATTGTTTTTCTGCTTTTGTAATTGAATATAAGATTATGATTTTGTTTATCAATGACTCTAACCTCGTCAAGCAATTCCTGAATAACTTCCTTTAGATTCATTTTTTCATTTTTTATTGTCACGGCGTTTTTTTCAATTTGATGAACTACAAGAACATCGTCCACCAGTTTAATAAGGCTGTGAATCTTTGATTTGATTTTATCTTTATGCTCAATAAACTTGGAATAGTTTTTATTCTCCCAGAATGTCTCCATTAAGTCGACAGAGGAAAGTATCGTTGTCATGGGAGTTTTAAACTCGTGTGATGCTGTAGAAATGAAACTGGATTTAAGTCTGCTTACTTCCTTTTCTTTTTCGAGGGCAGCTTTGATTAATCTTTCGGCTATTTTCGATTTTTCAATCTCATCAATTAATTGTTTATTGAGATTGCTTATTTGTTCTGTTCTTAGTTTAACTATATTTTCAAGATTTGTTGTGTACTCTTCAAATTTGATGAGCATCCTTGTTCTTTCAGTAATATCTCTGAAGATTCCAACGAAACCCCTGTTCTCACTATCCAGTCTCAAAGATGCAAGAAAATATTCAATTATCCTTCCGTCAAGTAAGTTCATCAACCCGAAATCTTTGTTTTCACCCTTACGTATATTTTTAATCTTCCCATAAAATACGCCCGGCGCGTCAGTCTGCCTGAGCGCATAATTTAAAATTTCATCTCCATCTTTCGATTCAATCATTTCCAGGGGCATTTTCCATATTTCCCTAAACTTGGAATTGTGCATAATTATTTTCCCGGCATTATCCAAAATAATAATCCCCTCGAAGATACTCTCAATGATTGTATCAAGCAGAGTATTGTTGCCGCTAAGGTTGTTAGATTTATGATCTGAATTTATTTGGGTTTTCGTCTGCATTGTAAAATACCGGTTCCTGAATTGATAACGATAATTATCATTTAATGATTCATTTCTTCTGGAATAATCATGCTTTTCGTCAAATAAAATATGAATTATCAACTGTGGTGGTAATAGTGATAATATGTCAATTTGCGGTGTTGTGTATACTAACTTAAAAGTATCATAAAACTTTTAGCAAACCTTTACTCTTGAAAGATTTTTGATTTTGAGGAATCAAGAGAAATGTTTATTGTTTCACCGATTTTTAATTCATGTCGATTGAAATAACGCGCCGTTAAAGATGATTCTCCCGCAACTAAATGTACGAGACTTTCATTTCCCAAAATTTCCACATTGTCGATTTGCGCAGTAATTTCTCCCTTATCATCAAGTAATATATTTTCAGGACGAATGCCCAATGTTACTTTATCTGTTTCTCCTGTAATTTTATTCTTTAATTTCAGAACTATTTTTCCATCGTTGCTGACGAAAGTTGTATTCAGGTTGTCAGAAATTTTTCCTTCAATAAAATTAATCGGAGGACTTCCAATGAAACCGGCAACAAATTTGTTTATCGGATATTCATAAATATTCATCGGCGTATCAACCTGGTTCAGTAAGCCTTTATTCATAACAGCAATTCTGTCACCCATTGTCATTGCTTCTGTTTGATCGTGAGTTACATATATAATAGTTGCGTTTAGCTGCCTGTGAAGTTTCTTTATTTCTTTTCTCATCTGTACACGAAGTTTCGCGTCAAGATTGCTAAGCGGTTCATCAAACAAGAATACTTTAGGCTGCCGGACAATTGCTCTTCCCAAGGCAACCCGCTGCCGCTGACCGCCTGATAACTGTGCGGGTTTTCGTTTCAGTAAATCTTCTAACTCAAGAATAACAGCCGCGTTATGAACCCGCTCATTGATAACTTTTTTAGAATATTTTCTTAATTTCATTCCGAAGGCAATGTTATCGTAAACAGTCATGTGCGGATACAGCGCATAGTTTTGAAAAACCATTGCAATGTCTCTGTCCTTCGGCGGAATGTTGTTAACAAGTTTGTCGTTTATGAATAAATCACCAGAAGAGATTTCTTCAAGCCCCGCAATCATTCTTAGAGTTGTTGATTTACCGCATCCCGATGGACCAACAATCACCATAAATTCTTTGTCTTCAATAGTCAGGTTTACATTGTCGACAACTTTATTCCGTCCGTCATAAGATTTCGATATTTGCACAAGTTTTACTGTAGCCATAATATTTTCATATAATTTTTAAAATACCGTAAATTCATTCTTTTATACTCCCCATCATTATTCCTTTTATGTAATGTTTCTGTAAAAAGAGAAACAAAATAAGAACGGGCATTATCGTAATCACTGAACCAGCCATCATCAGTTCGGGATCTTTGGTATGTTCGCCCATTAAATTAGCCAGAGCCACCGGGAGCGTGTACATCGAATCATCATTCAATGCAATTAGCGGCCATAAAAAATCATTCCATGTTCCCATAAAAGTGAATAACGCCAATGTTACCAGTATTGGTTTTATCAGGGGTAATATTACAATTCTGTAAATCTGAAAATCAGTTGCGCCGTCAATGCGGGCAGCTTCAATAAGACTGTCAGGAACAGTCATAGCATATTGCCTTATCATAAAAATGCCGAATATATTCGCCATACCCGGAATTAGTATTGCCATATATGTATTTAAAAATCCCATTTCCTTCAGCATAAGAAATAAAGGCAGCATTATTACCTGGCTTGGAATTATCATAGAACTTAAGAGCAGTCTGAACAATTTATTCTTACCTGCAAAACGATACTTAGCAAAAGCATAGCCCGCCATTGAGTTGAAGAACAGTGATACAATTGTAACGAGTGATGATACGACGAGACTATTTAAAAAATTACGAAATATATTCAGCCGTGAAAATAAGTCCTCATATTGCATGAGAGTAAACTCATCGGGGAAAAACCTTGGCGGATAAACATTTGAATGACCATTCAGCATGAAGGAAGAAGACAACATCCATAAAAAGGGCGCAAGGGTTATTATTGCAGTTAGTCCGATAAAAATATGTAGTAGTAATTTTTTCAAAATTATTAGTCTCGTTCCTTTTGAATTCTGAATTGGATCAGCGTTCCAATAAATATTATCAAAAACAGAATAAAAGCGAGAGCGGCGGAATATCCCATATTCCACCATCTGAACCCTTCCTGATACATATACTGAACAATACTTAATGTGCTGTCAAGAGGTCCGCCCTGAGTCATAACATATGGTTCGGCGAATAACTGGAAGAATCCGATCATGGTAATGATACTGATAAATAATGTTGTAGGAGCAAGCATCGGAACAGTTATGAATCTGAATTTTTCCCATGCATTGGCACCTTCAATTTCAGCAGCTTCATATAGATGTGTCGGAATGTTTTGAAGTCCGGCGATAAAAATTATCATATTGTATCCGAAGTTTTTCCAGACAGCCATTAGAATAATGGCCGGCATAGACCAGTTTGGATCTCCGAGCCAGTCAATTTCACTGATACCGAAAAAACTTAAAAAATAATTCAGCACACCAAATTTGGGATGGTATATAAATCGCCATACAATTGCGACTGCAACAAGAGTAGTAACAACCGGGATAAAATAAGCTAATCTGAAAATACTTTTAAACCTCACAAGTTTTGAATTAAGCAATAACGCGGCGCCGAGAGAAACAAAAACCGATAATGGTCCGGCAATGAGTACAAAATAAAAAGTATTGCCTAAAGACTTCCAGAATAAAGGATCGTCAAAAAGTTTAATGTAATTTTCGAATCCGACAAAAGACAAGTTACCCCATGAAACAAGCGTGTAAATACTGAAGTCAGTAAAACTGATAAGGAGCGCGGCTATAACAGGGATAAAGAAAAAAATAAAAATCGCACTAAGAGCCGGCGTAAGAAATAAGTACGCGGTTTTGGAGTTTTGTCCGAAAACAGATTTTTTATTCTTCATGCTGATATTCATTTTTTATTCAAAAGTCTTCTTCTTTTTTCCAGAATTTTATTAACATCCTTATCAAGTTTTCCGAGCGCTTCATCTGTTGTCATAACACCCCGGGCAGCATATTCAGCGTATTGCTGAATTTTGGAAAAAGCGATCTGTTCCCACTCAGCTATTTTGGGTGTAGAAGTAACTTTTGAAAACTGAGTATAAAATGCCTTCATATATTTATCATTGGATAGCGTTGAATCATTCCAGCATTTCTTAACAGCAGGCAAGTCATTAATTAACCTGTAGAATTCAAGTTGAACTTCGGGACGCGACAAATATTCAATAAATTTCCAGGCTTCACTTTTTTTTGAAGACTTTTCAAATATTACCAAACTTGATCCCCCGGCAAGCGAAACACCCGGATAATTATCATTCGGCGAGGGCAAGGGCGCTGTGCACCATTCATTTTCTAGTCCGTTAATCATCCATTTTTTAAACTCGGGAATGTTCCAGGGACCTGAAATATACATTGAAAAATAATTATCTGTAAAAGCCTGATAGACGTTGTTAACCTGTGAAATACCTATCGGGGCAAGATTTTCTTTATGAAATTTCATCAGGTAATTAAATGCCTCTTTGAAATTTCCCGACTGAAAGTTACCAAAACAATTATCTTGCTTTAGCAACTCTGCTTCATTCTGTAAAGCGAAAATTACATAGGGAGCCCATTCATTTGTCGGCAGATAAACAGCGTATTTATTTTCGTCGTTGACAATATTTTTTATCTTTTTCGAAATTTCATAAAATTCTTTCCAGGTTTTCGGCGGTGAGGAATAACCGGCTTTTCTTAAAACATCTTTTCTGTAAAAAAGAACCCGGGTATCAATGTACCAGGGAATTCCGTAAACATTGTTTTCAATAATATTCGTATTCCAGATTCCTTCGAAATAATTTTCCTTTGAAACAACTCTTGATTTTTTAATCCTGTTATCAAGCTTTTCAAGAGCATCTAATATTACAAATTGAGGAATCCATGTATTGCCAAGCTGAAATAAATCGGGCATATTATCGCTTGCATAGGCAGTTATTAATTTTTCCTGAGCCGCTGTCCAGGGAATCTGCTGTACATTAATTTTTATCTGCGGATTTTCTTTTTCAAATTGAGGAATTAGTTTTGAAACATATTCAGCTTCCGCACCCATCGACCAGAATTTAACTGTTGAGACCGGGCTACGCTCCGAATCGCACCCCTGCAAAAAAAGAGTCACTATAAAAAATAATTTCCCAAAGTTATTCCGCATAATATTTCGTATGATAATTGAATACCCGATGTAAAATACCCGAATTCTTTTAGTTAACAAAGATAATCCGTTTTTAAAAGTTGTCTCAGGAATTTCCGCAAAACTATCACAAAGATAATTAGCTTCACTCCTGAGACAAAATCAGCTGATCTGCAAAATTACTTAATCAATGACATTTTCTTACTCTGCATATAACCACCTGCAACAATTCTGTAAATATATATACCTGATGCAAAATCAGAAGCATCAAACATCACTCTATATTTTCCTGCATCTCTGAATTCGTTCACTATTGTAGCAACTTGTCTTCCCAGAATATCATAGATAACAAGTTGAACATCACTTGCTTTCGGTAAAGTGAATTCGATGGTTGTTGCCGGATTAAAAGGATTCGGATAATTTTGAGATAAAGAATATTCTGTGGGAAGCTCGTTGTTAAGATCATTTTCGAGTTCAGTGATCTGCGCCGGATTCGGATCGCCAACCGGGCAATAAATATCCCAATCACCATTACGGTCATCCTGCCAGATTATTTGATAGCCTCCGTTATTTCCAACAAATGTAATTGAAGGATTTATCTGACTTGATTCAATTCGACTTGAATGAGCTCTTGTGTTACCGCCGATTGCAATACCGCCCGAGTTATACTTCTGTAAATAAATATCCATACTACCACCACGACTATCCTGCCAAACAACAATAAAAACGCCGGATGAATCAAGCGCTACATCGGGTTTACAGACAGCGGGACCATAAGTACTGCCGCTTACTGTTATTATACCACCATCCTGAGAACCATCTGAGTTAAACTTCGCCGCGTATACATTACGCTGTTGATATGATGTATCTATCCATGCTATAACAAACTTACCTTGGCTATTCATATCAATTGCCGGTTTTATACTGTTTGATAAAGTTCCGCTGATTTTTGTGTTTGTACCGACAGCATTACCCAAATTATCGTATCGTTGGACATAAATTTCTGTCGTATTCAATCCATTTCTGTTATCAGTCCAGGTGATGATAAAATTTCCATTGTCGGATATTGCGATGTCAGAATCGTACTGATCATAAGCATCACCACCAGAGTTCACCTTAATATTTGTTCCGAGTAAACTTCCGGTTGATGATATTCTCTGAACAAAAATATCTTTTCCGTCATCAATGCCTGTCCATGTTACCACAAAATCACCGTTCTCACTTGCTGAAACGGCAGATTTCATTTTGTTTGAGTAAACAGGAGTGCTGTTAACGTTAAATTTGGATGTAAGGCTGGTTGAATCGTCAAACCCAAAAATCTGAGCTTTAACATTATTGTTTTCGAACCATGTAATCATGTAATCGCCGTTTCCATTTATAGCCACGCGCGGTTCGTAAGCAGTTGTATCGCTGCTGGTTACTGGTAAATTCACACCGTCAACTCGGAAGAGCCCTAAATCTGAAACTGTATGAAATTTTTGTGCATAGATATAACTTTTATCATCCTCTCTCCAATCGCTCCAAACAGAAACATATTGACCAACTCTGTTCGCGTCTGTAGCTGGAGAAAGTTGAGTTGTATGAGTAAGATCATCATTCACCCGAAAATCAGGAACAAATAGTTCATTCATTGCGTGCTGAATATATTCATTCTGTCCAAGATATTCCCAGATAAGTTTCGAACGATAGTTTTCAATCATCATTAACATTGGTCCCTGATCAATTGAGAAAAAATTATTTTTATACATTGGGAATTTTGAATATGCGCCTTCTTTAACTTCTGCTGTATCCGTATAACAATCACGGAAACCAAAATTACCAGTCCACAATTGAGTGTTTTTATAATAATTTTTCAGAGCATCATAAACATAACTGCTGTTAAATCCGTTTTCATAGGCGGCAAATCCGATCATACTACCCGCTCCATATGGAGGAACTGTGCCATTGTCTTCGCCTTCATAAGATCCAAAGTAATAAGTATCAACATCTTTTTTCCAGTTTGGCAAAGCACCGTTTTCACCGAAATACAAAGTATCAGTTCCGGCGGGAACATGTTCGCATGCGGTTAAGCCCCAACTATTTGCGCTGTATGTAGGAACATTGGTTCTTCCTGAGGCATCAACTCCGGCTATGCAATAATCCCTGTTTGCCAAACCAGCCTGAATTGAATTATTCCACCAGTTAATTCCCTGAGCATCTGTTTTGCCATGCAGATCGAACCAGCAATGAGTGAAGAAATATTGGAATAATGATGCGTTCCAGGAATTAATTAATGTATGATTATTATACTCACCTGCGTCTCTCATCCAGGCATAAAAACAATTGGAAGGAACCGGATAGGTAGGTGATGCAACCGCTAAAATATTTATCAACATTATTTCATCAGTGAACACATCCCATTTACCGACAAATCCTCCTTCCGGTGACCACCCCAGATAGAATAAATTGTTTTGTTCGTTATAGAACCACGGCCATTCCACCCTTCTGTAAAGTTTGTCGGCAAGATCAACAATAGAAGGATTTTCATCAAAGTATTCCCTGACGAGAAGTACACCCGCCATTAATATTCCTGTATCAACAACCGATAATTCAACCGGATCTCTTCCGGCGGGAGCTTGTTTTCTTACTCCTGTTTCCGATTCAAGAAAGTGATAATAAAAACCTTTGTATCCGTTTGTTCCGGATATGCCTTCACCCTGAGGTGTTTCCCATAAGTTTGTGAGAACATTTTCAATTATTTCTTCAGCATCGCTTCTTGTTATCCATCCACGCTCCGTACCAATAACCAAAGCGGCTAATCCAAAACCGGTTCCGGCAACTGTTGCGAGATCAAGAAATGTTGCCCTATCGAGTACGAGTCCTGTTGCATCATTGGCTGATTCAACAAAATAATTAAATGTTCTGCGTGATACCAGATCAAGAAAATCCTCATCAAAATCGACATCATTCCAGTACACTTCATCAGTATCAATAAACTGTACGTCGTCAATATAAAATTTCCCGGTTGTTTCACTAGCCGTACTTTGGTCAAGTGAAACAACAAACTCGGTAATTTTAGTCGGATCAAATGTTCCCCATACATCAAGACTATCAGGATCAAGAGGAATAATCCACTGTTTCCATTCATTACTTATACCGCTTAATATTGCAAAAGCTTTTCCTGAATTATACTCCGGATTCCCCCATTGGTCATCATGCAGCTCAAGAGTAATTCTATTACTATATCCGGCGTTTACATCTCCTTTTATCCAAATAGATAATTTATCCATTTCACTGAGATCACGCGGGGGAGGATTCGGACCCGGACCTAATAAATTCCAATATGATATCCATGTATGTTCATTGTAGTCAACATCATATTCTATTTTCCAGGCAAAAGGTTCTGAACGAGCCGGGTCGCCATTTTCAATATTTGACAATCCAACATCAAGTGATGCGAATTCACTTTTTGCTCCGCCGGTATATCCGAAATAGTCGTTATATCCCATATTAACAACCGAGTCTTTAATAGTCGGATGAGGCACTCTTCCATCGAAGTCGTCGATACTATATTTAACACCGATTGATGCTGTTTCAACATATCCGTTAATTGGTGTAAATCCGCCTACCTGCAGATTATCAATGTATAATTTCCCCTGCGTAAAAATATTTGTGTTCGGAATAACAATTTTGATCTCCTGAATACTGCTAAGATCAATATTTCTACCCAACTTCATTGTTATAGTTGTCCATTGATTTGCAGGTACTGATTTCCAGTCAGTGCCTGTGCCGTTTTCACCATCCCACACAAAAACGAATAAACTGCAATCAGGGGTTGTAGAAGGTCTGTAAACATCGAGCCTGAAATAATAATAATCACTCCAGTCTTGTGTTTCATTAAAGGTCATTGTTAACTGAGCAACACTATCGGGAAGATAGACATCTTTATGCCAATTAATTGTTTGCGCGGCCGTACTGTTAAAATTAGAGGAAGCAAAACTATGAGTAATATCATCTGAATAATTAACCTCGTAATCCTTATTATCGGCATCTGCCGACCCGTCCCAATAATATGCAGGCTGTTCAAAACTGTCCCATAGCGTTTCAACTCCATTCTTATACAACCTTATATTGTCGATATACACGGTGACAGTTGAGGAATACCATGCCTGCAACAAATATAGTTTCCGGATATTTTTCCCCGCGGTATTAATCTTCCAGTTTAGATATTGACTTGAACCGTTCATACTTTTTGCAGCAAGCAGTTGTTCACTGTTACCAGATGTAACACCTTTAACTTCAAGCCTATGTCCGTTAACAGCATATAGATCCATTTTTATCGAATCAGGATATTCAGTATCAAAACAACCAGTACCGAATATGTACCACGATGTGCCCATATATTGGGTTGTTAGTTTTAACGAATGGTTTCCTTCAGTACTCCAGTTAGTACTGTACTGAAGAGTTCCGATATCACTTCCCCACCCATAAGGATGCCAATTGTGTGTTTCAAAATCATCAATCATTTTAAACGTCTGTGCGTTGCAGATTGATTGTGTCAGCATAATAAGAATAAATAGACTTAGTAAAAACATACTCTTTCTCATTGTGTTATCCTCTTTTGTTTATGCCAGGTGTTCCGTTTTTATATTTCTGTTTAACAGAAACTATTTGTAATCAGAGTTACAATTGAGCATGCAGGCAATAAGGTAAATCATAATAAGCTCCCTTTAATACGATGTAAGCGTTTACATTGTTGTTTAAAAAATATATGTCTACGGATTATTGGACATTAGCGCCTTATTTGAACAATGTTGAAAAGTATCATCACTATTACCGAATTATTTCACTTTAGCAAAATCATCTTCATTGCATCAGAAAAATGTTCTGTGATTATTTGGCAATAATAAACTCCGCTGGGTAATTGATTTGCTTGAAAGTTAAGTCTGTAATTCCCGGCACCCATTTGTTTATTAATCAGTGTTTCGACTTTTTCGCCCAGCGCATTATAAATATTCAGCGACACGGAAGAAGTATATGGTATTGAAAATTCAATTATTGTATCCGGATTGAAAGGATTCGGATAATTTTGATTCAATCTGAATTCTGTCGGTATAGTATTTATTTCTTCAGTGCTTGTTGCATCTTCTTCAAAACCAATAGCATCAAGCATAGGTTGTATTTCCGGATTCGACATAAATAAATTCCACAGAAGAGCAGATCTGTGATTTTCAACCATTACCATTATCGGACCCTGATCAATTGCAATGTAGCTTGATGCCGTCCAGTTGTGTGTCGGATTGAAAGCATCTTTGAATCCATAACTTCCCCAAAGTGTTTCACCGTAATTAAAATAGAAATTCTTAAACGCATCCATTGATTCTGCCGGTGTGTATGGAAAAGATGAAAGCGCGGCGGTCGGAGTTATTGTGCCGTTGTCATTGTTCGGTTCATGCGCTGAATATCCAAAAGGATCATCGCTTGCTGTTAATCCCCAGGTTGTTTCGTTATAGCCCGTAAAGTTTTTCGGATTATCAATACAATAAGCCCTGTTTATAAGTGTATGATTCCTGTTATTAATAAAATAATTACAATAATTATCTTTCTTGTTGCGCGGATCAAAACCAAGGAATGAATAATGAGCGAAAAATAAGGGACCTCCCAGGTTCCATCCCACGGGCAGATTAATTCCATAAAAATTATTACCATTAACATAATTAGATGATGAAGCCCACCCGTCATGATACATAGATGCCGGTATTGAATGTGTCGGAGAAGCGATGGCAAGGAGATAAACAATCATCGTTTCGTTCGGACCCTGTAAACGCATATTCATCTGGAAATTATAGTTTGGCGACCAATGCCAATAAAGAAAATTGCTTGATTCAGACTGTCGGTACCAATCCCATTCAACTTCTTCCCAGAGTTTTGTTATTTTATTTCTTATAGATGTTTCAGTTGCGTTTGTTTCTGAAAAATATTGTCGCGCGGTCAATAATCCCTGTATCATGAATGCAGTTTCAACAAGATCACCGCCGTCATCTTTCTGACTAAATGGAATAGCCTCGCCGGTTTCTCCATTCACCCAATGCGACCATACGCCGTGAAATCTGTCTGCCGATTCGAGAAAACTTACCACTTTCAGAATATGTGCTGCGCCTTCCTCCCTTGTAATAAATCCGCGTTCAACTCCGGAAATAATTGCCATTACTCCGAAACCCGATCCGCCAATTGTACAGGTTTCTCCTGAACCGTATCTTTCTCGCGCCAAACCCGAAACAGGATGCGCATAATCATAGAAGAATCTGAAATTTGCTTCCTGTAGCATATCAAGAAGCTGGCTGTCGGTCATGGCACTTGTGGATGCAGTGAACTCAGTACTTTTTTCAGATTCGTTATTATCTTCATCATACGCGCTCACAAAATAGGTGTGCGTAATATCCTGTCCTACAAAATCAGTGAAATAGAAATCATGATTTGGAACATTACCAACCCTGTTGAATATTGTTCCTTCTTTTCTGTAAACATAATACCCCGCTAGATCATCTTCATTGTTTGACTGCCATTTAATATCAATATGACTATCATATCCGCGGCAAAAGATAATTTCAGGTGTAGTGGGAGGAATTGTGTCACCGCCTGAACTCGTGGTAAACATTTTAATTTCATCGAGATATAAAAAATGTTCAACATTATCCGCGGTGTTTTGACCAAAAAATATTGTTTTAATTTTCGTCAGGTCTGCCTGTCCCGGATTATCCCTGAAGGCCTGAACCGGAATAACAACACGCGTCCATGAATCAGCGGGAATATCATCCCAATAATTACCCCAGTTTATTTTATCAGACTTTTTGTTGTTCAGGTCTTCCACAAACAACTTAGGTAAATCAGCCGATGTAATTTCGTTCTCCGCATAAACCCAAATTTGTAGTGAGTCCACTATATTTATATCATGACCAGGCCAACCGGTTTCGGCAACTGCAACTGCCCAGTCTCCTCCCGTAACAGATTTCCAATGAAGAATAAGACTGTTGGTTCCCGAATAATATTTATCGTAACTAATCTTAAATTTATCTCCGCTTAATTCAAGCGTACTGGGAGCATTAGCATATCCCCAACTGTAATCGTTATAACTACCTGTGAAAACATCGCTAAAAAAAATATATTCCTGCGCCCGGACTAAGCATGTATATAATATTAGCATTATAAATACTTTTACAACCGATTTCATTTTTAACTCCATGTTGTCATTTTACGGACAATTTTAATTCCAGCATCATTACACGAAATGATATTATTATTTTGTTTCAGATTAAAATCAACCTTGTAGTCGCCAGGTTCCAATTCAGTAGGAATTCTCGCCTCTATTTCTTTGTAGGAAAAAAAACACACAGAATCAGGTTTCAGAAATAAATTCTTTTTTGTTGTAAGAACTTTTGTGTTGAGTTGAATTTCAAGATCAACGTCCGCAAACGGTTTATGTAAATCATTTATCAGCCAAATATCTGCCTGCAGCAAAAAACCGGCATTGTATTTTTGTTGGCGAAGTTCAATTGAGATGTATAAAGGCTGATATGATTTTTTAAGCTGAACAAACCCCGGTTTCTTTTTCAGGAAATAGTCAACAACCGACCATGTAATTGAAGGCCAGCAATCAATAAACATAAATTGAAATATTCCGGTAATTCCGTCGTTCTTTTTTCTTCTGTAAAAATCAATTGCCCGTTTTAATAATCTTACCTGATATGTTTGTGAGTTCTGAATAAATTCATCAATGTTTTTGCCGAGTTCTATTTCGGCAACATTAAAAGTTTGTTCGTACTGGAAATTATGATATTCCCATTTCTCCCAATTTATTTTATTAATATCATCGTGTGATAAGGTTCTCTCGAGTGA